>JAQBNX010000448.1 GCA_028288385.1 Spirosoma sp. | reverse complement strand
TCTCAATGTTTTTAGTGCCTACTCTCTTCTTTTTCACTAATAAGGGACGTAGCAGCAGCCTTTTCCCGCTTTGGGTAACGATGCTTCTTTTTTATGTTTAGTGGCTTTAACCGGGTATTCGTTGAGTAGTGTCCCCAACCTAAATTGCGGGTAAGCTGCAGTCGATGGGCGCATCTTCTGGCTCTTAATCAGTTTATTCTGCCTTTAATCAAACACTCATTCCCTGCTTCGATCAACTGCTCGGCGTTGTAAGGGTTCTGCCTTTAAGACAGGGGTGAACGAATCATTTATAAAACAAATAAGAGAAAGAGTTAAAGTATTCTCTTATTTGTTTTATAGTTTTCAACTTCGTATCGCTTGATTATTAATCGGCAAACCCGGTTCATTCCAGTCAACCATGAGTCAGAAACAGCGTATTTTTCTTTGGTCCATTACAGCTGCCCTGGGCGGTTTTCTTTTCGGCTTCGATACGGCCGTGATCTCCGGCGTTGAACAATCGCTGCAAACCTTATGGAAGCTGAATTTGTGGGAACTCGGGCTAACGGTTTCTATTGCGCTCATCGGCACGGTAATTGGCTCCATGACAGGTGGGATTCCTGCCGAAAAGCTCGGGCGCAAGCGAACCCTGTTTTGGATTGCCATTCTTTATCTACTGGCTTCGCTTGGAACGGCACTAGCGCCTAACTGGCCCATATTTCTCTTGTTCCGATTTTTGGGTGGTCTGGGTGTAGGCGCGTCGTCGGTGGCGGCTCCCATGTACATCACCGAGATTTCGCCCGCAAAGTCGCGCGGTAAATTGGTGGGTCTGTTTCAGTTTAATGTCGTGCTGGGTATTCTGATTGCCTATCTCTCAAACTACCTGTTATCGGATATGGGCAACGAACCGTGGCGGTGGATGCTGGGCATACAGGCACTTCCTTCGTTGATTTTTCTCTTGGCGGTACTCAACATTCCCGAAAGTCCACGCTGGCTGTTGCTTCAACAGGGCAAGCGGTCTCACTCCGGCGTACCGGGCGATCCGGTTTCGGAGGCTCGCAAAGTGCTGAATATGATTGACCCGGAAACCGCTGAGCAGACCCTGACGGCTATTCAGCAGAGCAACACCCACACAGCGGCTTCTTCCCGATTGTTTTCGGGCGAGTACAAAACCCCCATTATGCTGGCCGTGCTGTTTGCGGTATTTAATCAGGTGTCGGGCATCAACGCTATCATCTATTACGCTCCCCGTATTTTTGAAATGACGGGTTTGGGCAAAAGTTCATCCCTGTTGTCGTCGGCGGGCATTGGCTTAATTAACCTTATTTTCACCTTGATTTCTATGAATCTCATTGACCGCTACGGTCGGCGGACTCTCATGAAAATTGGGTCGGTCGGGTTGATTGTGACGCTGGCGCTGGTGGCGCGGGCCTTCTACGTCGAGGACTTCAGCGGCATGACCGTACCACTGCTGCTCTTCGCCTACATCGCGTTTTTCGGTTTTTCGCAGGGAGCCGTCATCTGGGTATTCATCTCAGAGATTTTCCCGAATGAAGTACGCGCCAGTGGTCAGGCCCTGGGCAGTTTCACGCACTGGCTGATGGCCGCTATCATCACCTTCACCTTTCCATACCTATCCAAACAACTCGGCGGGGGTAACACGTTTCTTTTTTTTGCGGTCATGATGGTCCTGCAACTTCTGTTTGTGATTCGATTGATGCCCGAAACAAAAGGGACCAGCCTGGAGCAAATGGAACGTACTGTCTTCGCTCATTAACGCTGCCCCTACTGTAACGAGTTAGCCTTTGTTTCAGGCGACCAAAACCTTCCTGTAACGTCATGCGGGAGACTTCCAATCAAAGCGGGCAATTTTCGGTCGCCGTTGTCAGATAACCTAGCTTGTTAGATGCGACCTGCTACGTTGCCGTATATAGATGCATGTCTGTGAAAGATAAAGCAGGCAACCGATAAATCCATTATGCAAAAAATCTTCATATCCTTGGCCGTGCTGGCTTCCATGGGTCAGAATACGTTCGGGCAAGCGAATCTGTCAAACGCTAAACCCGAACAGTATCGGCCGCAATTCCATTTTACGCCAAAAGCCCACTGGATGAATGACCCGAATGGCATGGTCTATTTCAAGGGGACTTATCACCTGTTTTTTCAGTATCACCCGACCGGTACTACCTGGGGACCCATGCACTGGGGTCATACTACCAGCAAAGACATGGTCCATTGGCAGGAACAACCCATTGCCCTATACCCCGACAGCCTGGGAATGATTTTTTCGGGTAGTGCGGTGGTTGACAGAGACAATACCAGTGGCTTTGGGAAAAACGGACAGACACCTTTAGTAGCCATTTTTACACACCATAATGCCCGGTTAGAAAAAGAAAAGACGGGCAAATTTCAGTACCAAAGCCTTGCCTATAGCCTCGATGAAGGCAAAACGTGGACCAAATACGCCGGTAATCCGGTACTACCTAACCCCGGTATTACCGATTTCCGCGATCCAAAAGTGCGGTGGTACGAACCCCGGAAAAAATGGATTATGACCCTGGCGACCAAAGACCACATTACCTTTTATTCTTCTCCTAATCTGAAACGCTGGACAAAGGAAAGTGAGTTTGGGAACAACGTGGGGGCACATGGGGGCGTCTGGGAATGCCCGGACTTGTTTCCCTTGGATTATAATGGCCGGAAAGCCTGGGTGCTGCTGGTCAGCATTAATCCCGGCGGGCCGAATGGCGGCTCAGCCACCCAATATTTCGTAGGCGATTTCGATGGTAGCCAGTTTAAGCCGTTTTCAACCGAAACGAAATGGATGGATTATGGTACAGACAATTACGCGGGCGTAACGTTCTCTAACACCGGCACCAGAACTGTACTGATCGGCTGGATGAGCAACTGGCAGTATGCCGAAAAAGTACCTACCAACACGTGGCGCAGTGCCACCACCGTACCACGTGAGCTTGGCCTGAAAGAAGTTAACAACCAGTTGTTATTGACATCCACACCCGTTAAGGAGCTTGATGAGCTAAATGGCAAAACGACCACACTGAACAACGTAACCGTAAAAGGGCAATATGATCTGACAGCCAAAATAGGTAGTAAAGCTGAGTCGTTCAAGCTCACCCTATCGGCACCTGCGGCCAATGACTTCTCCATCGTGCTGGCCAATGAGCAGAACAATGAACTGGTGATTGGCTATGACAAAGCCCATAATGCTTTTTTCATTAACCGGACAAAATCCGGAAAAATAGACTTTGAGAAAGGTTTTGGGAAACGGCACTCGGCCCCGCGCTTGACGACAGATAGTCAAATTTCACTCACATTACTGGTCGATGCGGCATCGGTTGAGTTATTTGCCGATGGTGGTCTTACGGTCATGACCGATATATTTTTCCCGGACAAGGCCATGACCAAACTGTTTATAAAGTCGGCTACGGGTGTTTCAATTAAGGACTTAAAATTTACCCCATTGACCCCTTCTGTTCTGGCTGGTTTATAAATGCGGATTGCATACCGTCATTGCCAGGAGATTTGCAGCAACGAAACTCCCTGCCGGGGCAATGGAAAATCAATGATGACTTCGTTGTTTTTTATGGTAATGCGCTCGGGCGATTTAAGTAGTTGCAGTTGACCTGCTTTCTCCAGTTGGGTAATCTGTTCAGCGGTTGGATCTTTAGGCGACCCCATTTTCTTCCAGGCTTCGTAGGCGTTGCTGAATTGTTGGTCGATGCGGTAGTGACGTAACGTCGCCGTTCGGCCGGGGATACCCGACAGTCGCACAGAAACCGGTGCGGCAGTAGCCGGCCGGTTGTCATCGTGGTAGTTCCAGACCATAACCGTGGCCTCTTTGGCATCCTTTGCCGCCAGCGCATTGATGTCGGCCTCGCCACGCACACTCTCATCACGAACAGTTTGGTATTGATAGGCCAGACCCTGCTGCTGAACTTCGACGCGATTACCGCGCATGAGCCCAAACATCCGAAACACATTGAGCACGGGTTTATCAACACCGTTGGTAGCTAAATCGCGAAAACCGCGAAACCAGGGCTGATTTTCGAACTCAAATGCCCACGTAACAGCCCCGAGCAGGTTGACGCCACGGTCTGTAGCGAGGTCATATTTGCGTGCGAATGAAGCTGCGGTGTAGCTGGAATACATCGTACCATTGCGGTAGGCGTTCTGAGGATGAAAATCTTCTGAGCAGGCCGCGCACCCTTCGGGATCTGACTCGCCAATGATAATGGGTAATTTTGCCAACGTTGGATAGGAGGCCACAATCTGAAAGCCCTTATCAATGTCGCGGAGTTGCTTGCCCATGTTCATTTGCACAATGCCATTGACCAGTTTAGGCGAACCTTTCGCATGGAAGGTAATGAAGTCGATGGGCGTTCCAACCTTACCCGTTACGTAATTATTGCCCTTTACTACATGATCCAGAAAGGCGCGCATAAAAGCAGCGGCTTTTTCCGATGCGGGACCCGTTACCTCCGGGCCACCGATTCTGGCCGTTGGCAGGGCTCGTTTTACCGCGTCGGCCGAGTAATCATACAATTTGATATATTCTTCCGTTGTGCCTTTCCAATAACCGATATCCGGCTCGTTCCACAACTCCCAGTACCAGCTTTCGACCTCTTTTTGCCCATAACGAGCCACCGAATGCCTCACCCACTGGTATACCAGTTCGGCAAATTTCTGGTAGTCCTTTGGTGGGTAGGCCCAACCGGTATAAATCTCGTTGTATTGATTGCCAGGACTCCACTCGTGCTGGTAAGGCTCCGGGTGCGTTGACATGGCCTTGGGCATAAAGCCAATCTGTGCAATGGGTTTCATACCTCGTTCGATATACGTATCGAAGATTTTGTCGACAATGGTCCAGTTGTAAACGGGCTTCCCCTGCGCATCTTCCGTATAGGCATTGGTTGACCCCCACTTGAGCGCGGGTGTACCATCGCCGGTAACCAACAGGCTATGCGCCCTGACAAAGACGGGCGATTGACCACCCACTTTTGACAGTTCGGTCAGCAGCTTCTTCCCATCCTTCATGTAGGTGTAATTGGGTTCGTCGTATCCAAACCACGCCCAGATTGTCTTCAAGGGTCCTTTGTCTTTCGTTAAATCCACCCTGATCACAACCGGCGCTGACTCGGTCTGAGCCATTGAGGCCGATCCAGTCATACCAGCGACAGCAATAGAAAATAACAGGATATTTAGTTGTAACTGACTACGGTATCGCTGGCGCATTGAATGAGGTTAATTTGTGGGCAAGTTGAAAAACTGAGCGACTTTTATATGATTCATCAATCATATAGTATGTTGATAAACGAATCAGCAACGCCATATCAATTACCAGCGGGTTTGAACAGGGGTGCGTGAATCTGCCGGAGCGTCTCGACCGGAATTTTAATTACCTCCCGGTCATATGTCAGCAGCCCATTCACTTCGCCCTCTACGTCCGTTGTTTGCGTATATACAGCCGCCGACAAAGCCTGCTTCTGATAGTACTCCACTATTTTGGCGTATTTCTTCTGGTAGGCTTTCAGTACCGCGTCGGCCGACTGGTACGTCTGGTAACCCCAATTGCGCATTTCCGGATTCCACAGATGACCCTGAACGGGCCACCCAATACCACCAAATTCGCCAATGACGATTACGCGATTGGTTTTCGGGTCGGCCGGACGAGGTTCTTCCTCATAGGTGTGAATGTCGTAAAAATCGCCGGCTCCCCGGTCGTTCCAACCGCTAACGGCGTTAACTACCCGGCTTGGATCGATGCCCTTTACCCAGGCTGAGAGCCGCTCGTTGTCATACTGCCCCCAGCCTTCGTTATGCACCACCCAGGTCACAATGCTGGGGTGATTGTGCAACTGGTTCATCATTCGGCGAAGTTCGAGTTCAACCTGCTCTTTGGCTTTCGACCGGCGTAATGGCTCACTCTGGTCGCCGGGTGCTTCGTTCTGCCCTTCCAGAAAACCCGACGGCATATCCTGCCAGACTAAAATGCCGAGTTTGTCGCAGAGGTAATAATAGCGGTCTGGCTCTATTTTTATGTGCTTGCGGAGCATGTTAAAGCCCGACTTTTTCAAAAAATCGATTTCAAAGGCCATTGCCTCTTCTGATGGTGGAGTCAGTAGGCCACCGGGCCACCAGCCCTGATCGAGAGGGCCATTCTGAAACACAAATTTGTTGTTGAGCAGCAGTACGGGTTGGTTTGCCACCGGGCCTTTGCCAACCCCTATTTTGCGCATGGCGAAATAACTCGTCACAAAGTCCAGGGCCGAACCGGTCACCGTAGCGCCTGCATAAGCCGTTCGGATGGCATCGTCCTGGCGGGGGCGTTTGTTCTGGGGCGTATCGCCGAAGGGGTCATTCACCGTCACCAGCTCGGCCTTCAGGTTGTATAGAAATGGGCTGTCGGGCGACCATAACTTTGGATTTTGGATGGGCAGATAAGCCACTTTCCCCGCTCGAATTAAGGTGGTACTTATGGTTTGTTGTCCATCCTGCGCCGTTAGCCGGACCGCCGTCGTAGCCCGGTTAGCCGGTGGCCTGTTCAGCAACACCTCTACCCTGACCCGGCCGGAATCTACTTCGGGTGTTAGGCGTAGCTCCTCAATATGGCCCGCTTTTGGTACGGGCTCCATCCAGACCGTTTGCCAGATGCCTGATACGGGGGTGTAAAAAATGCCGGAAGGACGTAGCGCCTGCTTGCCACGCGGCTGCTCGTCGGCCGATGTAGGGTCCGTGACACCCAGCACCAACTGGTTTTGACCATCTTTAAGGAAATCCGTTACATCAAAGCTGAACGCGTCGGAGCCACCCGTATGCGACCCAACTAAGCCGCCATTTATCCATAAAGAACACTCATAATCAACCGCGCCGAAGTGCAGCAGTACCCGTTGGCCAGCCCACTCGCGGGGTACGCTAACGTTACGTCGATACCACAGCCGCTGCTCGGGTGAGAACGATTTCGTCACTTTCGAGAGGGTCGACTCAACAGAGAAAGGCACCAGAATCTGACCGGCAAAGGCTGTTGGCTGTGGAGCTTGTTTAGACGTAATGGCATACTCCCACATCCCATTCAGGTTTTGCCAGTTAGAGCGGGTCAGTTGCGGTCGGGGGTATTCGCGCCAGGCGTTTTCGGCCGTTACCTGTTTTTCCCAGCGGCTCAGAATGGGCGCTGTCCTGACGCCGGTTACGCTGACTGCCGTCGGTTGGGTCGTCGTCTGTGCGGTGGCAATCGTGGCTACAGCACCGAAAAGCAAAATGGTGGAAAAGGGTTGGGGCAGAAATCGCCTGATTATTGACATGGGAGAGTTTACGATCAGATTCGGCTTTCAAAAGATAGGCAAATAGCACTTGCTTATAAAGTAGGTAAGTGCCAATAGCTACCACCATTATGATTAATCAGGCCACAAAAAGGTGCTTTGGCCGATTTGCCCTCCGTAAGCTAACACCCTCCTCAACGTAATGAAAAACAGCCTTTATCTTGTTTCTCTAAGTTTTATGGAATAATAGCAACAAACAGCTTTTAGAAACTGATACACGTAGCCTGCCACTATCGTTGCCTGAAATACGTATCGTTATAGGAGAGGCAGGGGCCAAAAACACCTGACCTCCCATTCTATAGCCAGTGAGTGCATATCAGGTTTCAGTCTAATGCGCTTAGTACGGCAAGCGACTGGGGTCGACAAGATAAGCTTGTGAGGACGTCATGTTTTGGTTACTATTGCAACCCTTGAATCGTTTGCTTTATGATCTGCGTAATTGGGTAAAGCATCAGAGATAACCATTCTATTTTGTTCGGAGTAGCCACTATTTTCAACGTTATTATTCATCCTCTAAAACATGGTTGCTGCTCACACCACCCGGGTTTGTCTAACCTGTATCAGCTTGGCATTGGTGGTCATTAGAGTCCTTATGGGCTGCCAGTCGGTAGGTACCGACCCGGCCTCACCGGGTTATGATTACTTTCCCTTATCAACCGGATACTACGTCATTTACAACGTAGAGGAACGCCAGTATTCGCTTAGTGCACCAGCCGTTCTGCGGACGTATCAGGTGAAGGAAGTAGTGGGAGCGCCTTATGCAGACGTAACGGAGCGGCCCGCCCACCGGCTGTTTCGCTATCGTCGGTTGGTGGAGAGCCAGCCCTGGCAGGCAGATTCCATTTGGTCAGCGCGGCTGATCGACGACGAGGCCATTCGAACCGAAAACGGCCTAGACTTTGTCAAACTCCGCTTTCCCCTCAGCGATCAGCTCCGTTGGGATGGCAACCGGCACAACGGTGTGGGCCAGGACCAGTATGAAGCACGCAATAGCGGCAAACCCTACCGCGTTTCGGATAAAGAATTTAGCGAAACGGTCACGGTGGTAGCTCAACAGGACTCGACGCTTATTTCCCAAGATAAGCGCATCGAGGTTTATGCAAAGCAGGTCGGATTAATTTATAAAGAACGTGTACAATTACAGTTTTGCTCATCAACACCAGCCTGCATCGGCACCTCACAAATTGACTATGGCATTCGGCAAGTCTACCGCATTCATTCGTCCGGCCATGAATAAAACGGCCGGGCTCCTTCTCTTCCTGTTGCTTAGCCAGTTGTCCGGCTTTGGGCAGGCAACCCGCAAATACCTGGTGTTGCTGCGCGATAAAACCGGTACTCCTTACAGCGTTAGCCGTCCCGATCAGTTTCTGTCGCAGCGGTCAATTCTGCGCCGTCAGAAACAGGGCATTCCCGTACTGGAACGCGACCTGCCCGTAAACCCGGCCTACGTAGCACAGTTGCAGCAGGCAGGCGCAAAAGTCTGGTTCACCTCGCGCTGGTTCAACGCCGTGCTGGTCGAATCTACCGAAGCCACTATTGCGGGCATTCAAAAACTGCCCGCGGTGAAAGGGCTGGAGTTTGGGCGGTCGCTGGCCAACGCCCGGCTAAGTGCGTACAGGCCGGCAAAGTCGCTTCCGTCTGTAGAGCAGGCAGGCAAGTTCGGCGAGGTTCAGCCCTTGAACTACGGTACGTCGCAGGTGCAGGTTGCGCAGCTTGGCGTCGACAAAATGCACCAGCAGGGCTACCACGGAGAAGACATGCTCATTGGTGTGCTGGACGCGGGCTTTCTGAACGCCGACAAAGTGGCTTTTCTGAAACCGCTATTCGACGAGAAACGGGTGCTGGCTACGTATGACTTCGTGAAAAAGGAGACAGGTGTGTATGAAGACGATTCGCACGGCCTGTCGTGCCTGTCGGCCATTGCCGCAACCGC
>JAQBNX010000442.1 GCA_028288385.1 Spirosoma sp. | reverse complement strand
ACATTTGTTACGGGTAATTGACAGGTTCGATTGTAACAGATATAAATCGCTGTCTTTCCATTTACGAGCCAGCGTTGCTGCAACAGGGGCAGACTGCTCTGATCTGTTGTTCCACAAAGCACCTTATTGGGATGAAACTCGGCGTCGATTTGTGCCCTGAACTGATCAGCGTCGGGGCCAACAATAGCGATTTCGGCGGTGGGACGCACCCGTAGGGCATACTGAACTGCCCAGTTCGTTAAATAATCAGCATTTTGCTGCACCAGGGGTTGCACTCGACCCAGCATCCGATCGGCCCGTTCGGCATAAGCGGGTCTTTCTAATAAGAGACTGAGCGCATATAAGTTTTCGGCCATCATCGAATTTGACGATGGTATTACGTTGTCGAATAGCTCCTTACGTCGGGCAATGAGCTCTTCGCTATTTTTATCCGTGAAGAAAAACAACTCATCCGCATCATCAGCGAAGTTTGTCAGAACGTACTGCATTAACTGGTCGGCTTCGGTAAGCCAGCTTTCAGTGAACGTAGCCTGATACAGTGCCAGCAGTCCATCGATAACGGCGGCATAATCGTCCAGGAAGCCTACCTGTCTGGCCCTCCCGTTTTTGTAGGTATGCCACAACCGACCGCCGTTACGTTCGTCGCGCATTTTCTTGAGCAGAAAATAAGCATTTCGCAGGGCCAACGTCAGAAATTCCGGCTCGCCAAACACGCGGAAAGCCGTTGCCAAGCCTTTTAGCATCAACCCATTCCACGAACATAGTATTTTATCGTCCAGGCCCGGCCGGATGCACTCGTCCCGCACGCTTAGCAACCGGGCGTGCGTATCGGTTAAACGCTCGGTTAGCCTATCGACCGGCCAGCCCATGCGCCCGGCAAACACTTCGTCGGTTTCGGTCCTGTGCAATATGTTGCGCCCGTGCTCCCAGTTGCCATTGTCTGTTAGATGATACAACTCCGCAAACCAGTCATACTCACGGCCCAAAATTTGCCGCAGTTCCGGTGTGGTGAACGTATAAAATTTACCTTCCACGCCTTCGCTGTCGGCGTCAAGGGCGGAGAAGAAGCCGCCTTCAGGACTGAGCAGTTCGCGCTGTGCAAATGCAATGGTCTGGTACACGACCTGTTTATAAAGCGGGCTTTTTGTTAAACTGAAGGCTTCCGAGTACAGTGTCAGCAGTTGGCCATTATCATAGAGCATCTTTTCAAAATGGGGCGCAAACCAGTCGGCATCGGTTGAGTACCGCGCAAACCCTCCACCAAGCTGATCGTAAATACCGCCCAAAGCCATGCGGTCGAGCGTTACCTTAACCTGACCTAAGGCATGGTCCGATGCTTCGGATTTATCGCCCTTGACGTAGTGGTAACGTAGCAGAAATCGCCAGACACTTGGCATTGGAAACTTGGGTGCCCGGTTCAAACCACCCTTCTCGCTATCGGTTTTACCCACGACCTTTCGATAGAGCTCATCAACCGTTTCGGGCGCGAACTGTGGGTCGGCCTGTGGTAGTTGATAACGTTGTACATCATTGATATTGAGTTCGGTAGCGAATCCTTCGGCCGATTTGTCGAGTTCGTCGCGGTGTTCATCGAAAGCGTTGCGAATGCTACCCAGCAGCTGAACCCAATTCTGCGTTGGCATGTACGTAACGCCATAAAAAGGCCTGGCACTGGGCATCAGGAATACGTTGAGCGGCCAGCCACCGTGTACGCCCATCGCCTGCACGGCGTCCATGTAGATGGCATCGACGTCGGGGCGCTCTTCCCGGTCTACTTTTATACAAATAAAGTTCTCGTTCATTACCCGTGCCACACCCTCTTTTTCGAACGACTCGTGCTCCATTACGTGACACCAGTGGCAGGCAGAGTACCCAATGCTAACGATAATTGGTTTGTCTTCGTCAACGGCCCGGTTTAGCGCTTCCTCACCCCACGGATACCAGTCCACGGGATTTTCAGCGTGTTGAAGCAGGTACGGGCTGGTTTCGTACTGGAGTTTGTTGGGCATAGTTTTCGGGAGTGTCTGTTACTCGTTGGATTTCTGGCCGGTCTGGCCAAAAAACACCAGGCAGGTAGTGACTATCTAGTGATAAAGATTTTTTTTGTCTGACTTGCGCTGGCATTTGAGATGCGCAGAAAATAGACTCCGGCAGGCTGAGTGGCTACGTTCAGCGTTTCCTGTATAGTGGTTGCCAGTTTACGGCCCACCACCCGCCCGGCCGCATTGAGTAACGTAATCTCCGTGGCGATGGTTGGTATCTGAGCAAACGAGATGGTTAATTCTGAGGCAGTGGGGTTGGGCGATACCCTCACATCATCCAAGGATGGCTCCGTCATCGTGACGGTTCCCATGTCGAACTTGCACAGGAATACCTCCCGCCCGGTCAGTTCGATGGTCTGTTGCCAGGTTTTATATCGAACAGGCAGGCTGGTTTTCTGACCTTCAGCAGCATATGGGTTCTGGGCGGCAATCAGGATGCTGTTACCCTTTGTTACGCCACGCCAAACGGGTAGTTGTTTGTCCATCAAGTCGCGGGCGGGTGTTTCTATGACTAGTTCATGCTGCCCCTGGAACATATCGGCGAAGCGCGAAAGCCGGTAGAGTCCGTGCGTAAAATGCTCATAGGCCGCTAATACATCGCTACGTCCTGCGTAGTTCTCGTCCCATAACCACAGTCCGGCAGCCCCAGAAAAAAACGGAAAAATGGCGGTTGCTTCGGCCATAAAAGGCTGAACGAAGTTTGGGTAAAATGACGTAGAGTTATGATAACGCAGCCACACCCACGGCACCACCGGTTTGTTGCTCCAGGCCCGGTTTACCTCCACATGAAACAGCAGGTAGGCCAGATAATCCTTCGCCAGCGGATTTGGGTAATCATAAAAATAATAGGCGGAAGGCGACAGAACGTCCAGTTGGGCATAGAACGGCCCGCCAACCATCTGCTCGGTCGAGTCTTTCAGTAAATAATTGACTACATTCAGACTAGTTGTCCAGTCGGACCAGGAGTTGCCCGGCACGTTCAGGTACGTGTTCAGAATTGGTGTATCGGCGTAGCTGGAAATGGTCAAGGTCGATAGATCGGCGTTTTCGCGCAGGTAGCGCAGGCTTTCGGCGTAGAGATTACGAATCGCCTTTTTATAAGCTGCAACAAATTCTACATCTGACAGGCTACGGTAAATGGCCGGAACGCGGGCATCCTGCTTGAGCCTTAGAATGCGGCTTGACGTTTCGGCAATTCGTTCAATGTCGATGGTTAGCCGACTGGCCTGAATGACATATTTCCCGGCTGCATTTTTAGTACCTCCAGACACCTCTAACAGCCATTGATTCCATTTAGCACGGTACGCATTAAGGTCGTTTGCCCACGGACTCTCGATGGATTCCCACGGCTGATTCAGTCCATAAGCGGTGCCGTAGTACACAATGGCCCGTTGCTGCGCCTGCACCACCCTACCAAATTCTCCCTGGTTGATTTGGTCTACGTGGCTGAATCCATGGCGCAGGGGACTCCCGTTGGTGTCGCCCAAACGCGGTCCACTGTAGATAACTGGAAACGGAAGGGTAAAGTCCGGAAATTTGTCCCACTCGATCCGGCTGGGCTGGCTGACGGGTGTAAACGTCAGGCGTTCGGCGCACTGCTGTGCCACGACGTACTGACACGGACCGAGCCAGAGCCAAAACCCAAGCAGCCACCCGGCTAATACACCAAATCGAATCCGCATAGCTTGAAGTTTCGTCAAAACTACGGAATTTTGGGCGTGGACCCCGCAGGTTTAATCGATCTGCTCTTACCAGCTTAATAAAAGAGTCAATCACTTACCAAATATATCCTGCATATGATTTTGCTGCGCTTTTTACTCATTACACTGCTAGTAACGGTTACGCTAACCGGTTGTAAAAAAAATAACAGTACCACACCAGTCCCTACTACAAACTCGCAAACCGAACTACTGGTCGCCAACAACTGGCTTATCAGCCGCGTAACTACGCCCGAAGGCCAGAGCATTAGCACCAACCGGCTGAATCTGGCTACGCAGGTGCTGAATCAACTCGACATGCAGTTCCGAAGCGATAATACTGTTCGGGCTATCGACCATACCAGCAAGCAAATCATCAATGGTGGCACCTGGACACTTGCCCCAGACAGCAAATCGATAGATGTCGACGTAAACGGGTTCAAAGGTAATTTTCCTATCGTTGAACTGAGTCGTACCAAACTCACCCTGCGTCAACGAGCCCCTGTGGATGGAAAAGATGCCGACATTAATCTGGAATTTGCTCCATCGATCTAAATAAACTGAGAAGACGACCTAACGAGTGAAAACAGGATAAAGCTGCATTCACCTGGTTGGCCTTTTACTCAGTTATGTCTTTCATTTTATGACATTTGAAACCGAGCCCGGCTTTTTTATCACAGCCGATGCCGAAGGTGACCCCGGACACCCACCCGTTTTGCTGTTGCATGGCGGGGGACAAACTCGCCATTCGTGGGGCGACACAGCCCGGCGGTTGGCCGAAGCCGGTTGGTATGCCATTGCCCCGGATGCACGCGGGCATGGCGACAGTGACTGGTCGCCCGAGGGTCACTACGGTATCGATTACTTGGCCCATGACCTGCGGTCCATTATGGCCCAACTCAATCAGAAGCCAGCATTGGTAGGCGCGTCGATGGGTGGCATGACAGCCCTGATTGCCGAGGGCGAACGTACCACTAAAGAACCGCTGTCAACGGCCCTTGTACTTGTCGATATTGCGCCCAAATCTGAGCAGAAAGGTATCGAACGGATATTTGCGTTTATGAGCAGCAACCACGACGGATTTGCCAGTTTAGACGAAGCTGCCGAAGCCGTAGCGGCCTACCTCCCGCACCGACCCCGCCCCTCCGACAACAGCCGTCTGGAAAAGAACCTGCGCCTACGCAACAGTTCCACTGGCGAGCCACGCTATTACTGGCACTGGGATCCGATCATGCTTAATGGCTGGCAAAAAATCACCACACCCTACAAGCAGACTGGCAACGAAGAACGACTGTATAATGCCGCCCGTGCTCTCACCGTTCCGACGCTCATTGTGCGCGGGGGTATCAGCGACGTGGTGAGCGAAAAAGTCATGGACGAATTTTTAGATAAGGTGCCGCATGTTCAGAGCGTAAGCGTCGCGAATGCCGGCCACATGGTAGCGGGCGACTCGAACCACGCCTTCACCAGGGCTGTGATTGAGTTTCTCAGGCAGGAAAGAGAGCGCTCAGGTGGAACAAACAGGTAACCCAGTAGTTGGTTGACGTTTATTTTCGCACTTACTCCGCATTAGCATACCCATTCATACCTTCAATGATCGTTTCATGCAAAAAAACAACCCCCAAATCCTCACCGCGTGGACGTTTTACGATTGGGCTAATTCGGTGCATGCCCTGGTGATTGTTTCCAGCATATTTCCGGTTTACTTCTCCGCAACGGCCCTCAACGAGGCAGGAGGGCCCGTAATAAACTTCCTGGGTTTCCCCATCAAGAATACAGTACTGTTTTCGTACACCATATCAGCGGCTTTCCTGATCACGGCCCTGCTGTCGCCAATTTGCTCAGCCATTGCCGACTATAGCGGACGTAAAAAGGTGTTCATGAAGGCGTTTTGTTATGTGGGTGCCATCAGTTGTTCGCTGCTGTATTTCTTCACCACCGAGACCACTACGTTTGCTATCATCTGTTTCGGGTTCAGTCTTATAGGCTGGAGTGGCAGTATCGTCTTTTACAATTCCTATCTGCCCGACATCGCCACGGAAGACCAGTTTGACCGGGTCAGTGCACGCGGGTTTTCGATGGGCTACATTGGCAGTGTCCTGCTGATGATGCTGAACCTGCTCGTGATTCTGAAGCGAGAATGGTT
>JAQBNX010000727.1 GCA_028288385.1 Spirosoma sp. | reverse complement strand
ACTCAATTTAATAATGCCTACCATACAACAATTGGTGCGCAAGGGCCGTGAGAAACTGGTCGACAAATCGAAGTCGCCAGCTCTGGATTCCTGCCCACAACGTCGGGGTGTATGCACACGCGTGTATACCACGACACCGAAGAAGCCAAATTCGGCCCTTCGTAAAGTTGCCCGGGTTCGTTTGACGAACGGACGGGAAGTTAACGCTTACATTCCAGGGGAAGGCCATAACCTGCAGGAGCACTCAATCGTGCTAATTCGGGGTGGTCGAGTAAAAGACTTGCCGGGTGTACGCTATCACATTGTTCGGGGTGCTCTGGACACGGCCGGTGTAAGCGGTCGTCTGCAAAGCCGCTCAAAATACGGTGCAAAACGTCCAAAGCCAGGCCAGGCTCCAGCGAAAGGTGGTAAAGGTGCACCACCGGCAAAAGGCAAGAAAAAATAGTTTGGACGCCAGTCAGTCCTACAAATAGATAGCTAATAACCGCTAAAAATCGTTAGAACTGAATAACTTATCTGGCAACTTAACTTACACTTGAATTAGTAAAGATGAACTGCCCGTTGAAAGACTACGGCAGAGTAAGACCAAAAATCTGAAGCAATTATGAGAAAGGCGAAACCGCCCAAGCGTTACGTATTACCCGATCCAAAATACAAGGAGGTACTCGTAACCAAATTTGTGAATAACCTGATGTATGAAGGCAAGAAGAGCCTGGCATACTCGATATTTTATGACGCTCTTGACGTAGTTGCTAAGCGCACGAACGAGAGTGGTCTGGATACGTGGAAAAAGGCGTTAAACAACGTCATGCCCACAGTTGAGGTAAAAAGCCGTCGCGTTGGTGGGGCTACCTTTCAGGTGCCAACCGAAGTACGGGCAGACCGGAAGGTCGCGGTAGGCATGAAATGGCTTATCCGGTACGCTCGTTCGCGCGGTGAGAAAACGATGGTTGACCGGTTAGCCGCTGAAATCGTGGCAGCCGCAAAGGGTGAAGGCTCGGCGGTGAAAAAGAAGGATGATACGCACCGTATGGCAGAAGCCAACAAAGCGTTTTCACACTTCCGGTTCTAACTTAATCCTATTGACCATGGTCCCAGTGGTCACCAAATTACAAAAGCCGCTCAACTATTGGGCGGCTTTTTGTTTGAGTGGTAGTAAAAGAATAAAGCGAAGGGCTGAATACTTTAACAGAGTTCTAATGCTCCAGTAAAGTGTTCAGCCCTTCGCTTTATTTGTCGTATCGTTTTATTTGCTACCGCCAGCCTGACCGCTTGAAAGCAGATTGAAAAACTGGTCTAGTTTTGGGGTGATGATAATCTCCGTCCGGCGATTTTGCTGGCGGCCTACAGCGGTGGTGTTGTCATCTTTAGGACTGAATTCCGACCGGCCACCAGCAGTCATGCGTTCGGGAGCCACCCCAAATTTACCTTGCAGTGTCCGTACAACGGACGTAGCACGCAAGGCACTTAAATCCCAGTTGTCTTTAATAGAAGCAGTCGAAATGGGCACTACGTCGGTATGACCTTCTACCAAAATATCGAGTTCCTTATGATCATTTACGACTTTGGCCACTTTGCCAAGCACTGTTTCGGCACGGGGCGTGATGTCGTAGCTGCCTGATTTAAACAGTAACTTGTCTGAGATGGATACGTAAACTACCCCTTTTTTTACCTCAACTGACACGTCCTGGTCGTTGATATCTTCGAGGGAACGCTTCAGATTCATAACAAGAGCCAGGTTAATGGAGTCTTTGCGCTGAATGCTGGTATTCAAATTATTAACATACTTGGTTTGCTCGTTCAGTGTTTCGAGCGATTTTTTGATGCTTTCGGCACCTGATTTACTCACGATCGACAGATCTGACATTCGATCGAGCAGGTTGGTATTAGTCTTTTTAAGATAATCAATCTGGGCCTGTAAGTCACCAACCTGCTTGTCTTTTCCTTGTAAATCTGTGTCTTTAGCCGACAATTGGGTACGCAAATCGGCTGTCCGCTGATCGCAATCATTAAGCGAAGCAACAGCCTTGTCGCGGGCCTCCTGAAGGGTTTTAATTTCCGCCAACCGCTTCTTACTATTGCAGGAGGAGAGCATAGCTAAGGCAGCGAAAACAATCAGTACTCGTTTCATAGAGATGGGAAATTTATTAAATAACGAAAAGAGAGTTTTGTTGATATAGGACGTCGACATGGTTAATTGTCACACAAAGGTAAATGATTCAAACCAACCGTTTTACTCACTTTATTCATGGAATAACAAATATCAATCCAATGTTTCTTGAAGAATTCGTCTGATGAAAAGAAATACAAACCAAAAGAACAAGTGTACCGTAAGCAGCCAATCACAATGGCTAAAAGCTTTTCCTGGTTGTTAGTTTTTACAGGGCCACTACGTAAGCCGGTAGGTTAAGCCATCTTTCTGCTTTTAACCCATACAAGTTCTCCTGCACATGCCCAAAATACTAGTCGGTCTATCATTGTTGCTCACTCATCTAAGCTTAACTGCCAATGCCCAGTCTGCCAAAGAGATCCTTTACGTAGGCACCTATTCTTTGCGTGGCAGTGAAGGAATCTATGTGTTTGAATTCGATCGGAAGGCAGGGACAATGAAACCGATTGCAACGGTTTCCAATACTAAAAGCCCCTCGTTTCTGGCGGTTCATCCCTCAAAAAAATACATCTACGCTGTTAATGAAGACGCTAAAGCAGGACCGTCCAGGGGTGGTGCCGTTAGTGCGTACGCTATCGATGGGTCAACCGGTAAACTGACTTTCATAAATGAACAGCCATCCCTGGGGAGTGGGCCGTGCCATATTAGTATTGATCAAACGGGTAAAACCGCTTTTGTTTCTAATTATGGCGGGGGGAGTTTAGCGGTCCTGCCAATTAAAGCTGATGGTGTGTTAGGCACCGCCACCGATAGTGTAAAGTACACGGGTAAGGGACCTAACACCAAGCGTCAGGAGAAAGCCCACGTTCATTCGACCATGGTATCCCCTGACAATCGGTTTATATACGTTGCAGACCTCGGTATGGACAAACTGAACATCTTTGAAGCCGATGTAAAAAATAGCACCATAAAACCCGCACAAACCCCCTACGTGTCCGTGAAGCCCGGCTCTGGTCCGCGCCATTTTACATTTCATCCCAATGGTAAGTTTGCGTACCTGGTAGAAGAACTAACCTCATCGGTGGCTGTATTTAGCCGCAACGCTAAAACGGGCGCGTTGACACTGTTGAGTGATGGCGTCAAAACGTTGCCTGAAAGCTTCAGTGGCGATAATACCAGCGCCGACATTCACATCGACCCATCCGGTCGGTTCCTCTATCAATCAAACCGCGGCCGCAACGCCCTGGCCCTATTTTCCATTGACAGCAACGGTCAATTAACCTCACTGGGCGATGAACCAACAAGGGGCAAAACGCCCCGCAATTTTATGATCGACCCCAAAGGCGATTTTATTTTTGTGGCTCATCAGGA
>JAQBNX010000426.1 GCA_028288385.1 Spirosoma sp. | reverse complement strand
CCTCACACCCCGCCCAGGTCATCGTTGTGCGGTTGACCTGCACTCAGCCTCGTTCCATTAACGTCCGCATCCGGCTGCAACGCGAACAGGATGCCACTACGTCCGTTTCGCCCACCGATCCCCACCGGCTGCTCCTGCGCGGGCGCATTACCCGGATCGATTCAGCCACCAATCAGCCTGTTGGGATGCGGTTTGCGTCCGATTTAAAGGCGGTTACTCCCAATGGCCAGATTTCAGTTGATTCCGCTGGAGTGATGACCATAACGAACGCCGAACAACTTACGCTTTACCTGACAGCCGCCACCGACTATGCGAAACCTGACCCTGAGAAGCGGGCCGCCGAGACGTTACAAAAAGCAATTAGACAGCCAATTGGGGTATTATGGCAGAACCATCTGACCGACTACCGTACACTGTTTGACCGGGTGAAACTGAGCCTTTCTCCGAATAGTGACCCATTGGAGCTACCGCAGGATGCCCGGATGAACCGGCTCAAAACCAAATTGGTTGACGATCCTTACCTCTCGGCGCTGTTGTTTCAGTACGGCCGATACCTGCTCATTGCCTCGTCGCGCCGGGGCGATTTACCGGCCAATTTGCAGGGGATCTGGAATCAGACGATGCGCCCACCCTGGAGTTCGGATTACCACACCAACATAAATCTCCAGATGAATTATATGGCTGCGGAGGCCGCCAACCTGGCCGACTGCCACGAGCCCCTGTTTGCGTTAATTGATTCGCTGGCGATCCACGGACGGAACACGGCCCGTAGCATGTATGGCGCCAGAGGCTGGGTCGTTCATCACCTGACCGATGTGTTCTGGCGTACCTCGCCTGCTGATGGTGTAGTGGGGGTGTGGCCCATGGGCAGCGGCTGGCTGGCTCACCATCCCTACGAACATTACCAGTTTTCGGGCGATAAAGAATTTCTCAGAAATCGGGCTTTCCCGCTCATGAAAGGAGCCGCCGAGTTTTACCTTGACTTCCTGAAACCCATACCGTCGGGGCAGCCAATGGCTGGAAAGTTGGTTACTAATCCCTCACATTCGCCCGAGAATGCATTTGAGAAAGCCGATGGTACCCAATTCCAATTTACGTACGGGGCCACGATGGACCTGCAGATTTGCCGGGAGCTGTTTACTAACTGCATCCGCGCTATCGATGCGTTAAGCAGGCCGGGTAAGCCCTTTGAGGCAGCATTTAAACGCCAATTACAAACGGTGCTGGCTCAACTTGCCCCCGCACAGATTAGTAAACGAACGGGTGGAATACAGGAATGGATCGAAGATTATAAAGAACCCGAGTTGGGCCACCGGCATATTTCGCACCTCTACGGCCTTTTTCCGGCTGACCAGATTACCATTCATACCCCCGACCTGTACGCAGCCGCCCGCAAAACGCTGGAACGTCGGTTGACAGGTAATCCGAATGCTAAAACTGAAGAAGTAAAAAATCGCTACAAAAGCTACGGTAGTTACCTGAATGGAGAGAGTTTTGGCGGCTGGCAGGGCGTCTGGATCAGTATGATGTGGTTGCGGCTGGGCGAAGCCCAGGAAGCCTACAAGCATCACCAATACCAGTTGAAGTATGGTCTTTATCCCAATTTTTTCGGGTCTGCCTATCAGTTGGATGGCACCTTCGGGTCAACGGCGGTACTGACAGAAATGCTGCTGCAAAGCCATACTGGTGTTGTTAGCATGCTGCCTGCCCTGCCCAGGGAGTGGTCGTCAGGATTTGTGTCGGGATTACGGGCAAGGGGTGGTTTTGAAGTGGATATGCAGTGGGCAAACAACAAACTTACTGCGGGAAAAATCAAATCAATGAAGGGGGGAGTATGCCGATTGTTGGCAAAAAATGATGTAATCGTTTTCAGGAATGGCAAGCGGATAAGGGTTACAGAAAGCACGGATAACGCCCTTGTTTTCACTACGCAAAAAGGGGGGATTTATACACTGGAGGGCCGTTAAACCGGTATTGCCCTCACTACACTACATATGGGTAGACCTCCCAAACTGGAACACACAGTCAGCACTGACTATATTCGTCACGACATTCGGTTGTAGCCAGGAAATTTGTTGTCTCTGAGCCATATAAGCCGAGAGATCACCGCAACTATCGGCCAATTTGTGTTCATTTGTCTGTTCCTCCAAACCTACTCATGAAACGTTTCACTTACCCAGCCTTATTGCTGACCGCTGGCCTGCTCAGCCTGACCGAAAAACCTGCCACCACCGACTGGCCCGAGTACAACGGCGGGCCAGATCGCAACCATTTTTCACCGCTCAAGCAGCTACATGCAGGCAACGTAGCGGGCTTACAGGTAGCCTGGGAATATGCTTCAGGCGGTGTCGATACGCTCAAAAATAACACCCAGATTCAGTGCAATCCAGTCATCATAAACGGGGTGTTGTACGGTGTTTCGGCGGGCTCGCAGGCCTTTGCGCTCGACGCGGCCACGGGCAAGGAGCTGTGGAAAACGGCTTTCACCGACGATACCTTCGCCATGAATAGCCGGGGCGTTACCTACTGGACCGATGGACGGGAAGCCCGGATTTTCTTTGCCTACGGCTCGCTGCTCTACGCCCTCGACGCCCGAACGGGAAAACCGGTGGCTAGTTTTGGGAAAGAGGGAAAAATCAACTTAAAAGAGGGCCTGGCCCGCCCCGGAGCCGATGAGTTCGTAGTGAGCAACACGCCGGGCGTGGTGTATAAAAACCTGCTCATCATGGGCCATCGTGTGTCGGAAGTTGCGCCGGCCCTGCCCGGCGACGTACGCGCCTACGACCTGCACACAGGGCGGCTCGTCTGGACGTTCCACACCATTCCCCACCCAGGCGAGTATGGAGCCGACACCTGGCCCAAAGACGGCCACCGCAACTTTGGTGGCGCCAACAACTGGATGGGCATGGCCATTGACCGGCAGCGCGGCATCGTGTACGTGCCCACGGGAACGGCGGCCTTCGATTTATACGGCAGTACCCGGCCCGGCCAGAACCTGTTCGCCAACAGCCTGGTGGCTCTCGACGCGGCCACCGGCAAGCGACGCTGGCATTTTCAGACGGTTCACCATGACATCTGGGACCGTGATATTCCGGCTCCGCCTAATTTATTCACCGTCGTTCATGGCGGCAAAAAAGTGGATGCCGTTTCGGTTTTATCCAAACAAGGTTTCCTGTTTGTCTTCGACCGGGTCACGGGTAAACCGCTGTTTCCGATTGAAGAACGACCCATGCCCGCTTCCAGCGTTCCGGGGGAAAAAGCTTGGCCCACCCAGCCAATTCCTCTGAAACCCGCGCCCTTTACCCGGCAATCGTTTCCTGAAAGCGATATTAACGACTTTGTAACCGACCGAGATACGATATTGGCCCAGCTCCGGCGCTGGCAATCAGGTAAGCAGTTTTATCCTCTTCCTCTCAGCCCCAATCGTACCGTGTTTTTTCCCGGCACCGACGGTGGTGCGCAGTGGGGCGGGGCAGCCGTGGACGAAGCCGGAATTATGTACGTTCCCTCCAAGCAAATTCCGGTCACCATGGCACTGGTTCCGACCTCAGCCGGTTCAGTATCGGCCAGTGCCATTAACCGCACCGGAAGCCAACTCTACCAAACCCACTGCGCCACCTGCCACGGCCAAAACCGCGAAGGCAGTCATGACGGTAGCTATCCGGCCCTGAGCAACATTTCCCAGAAACGCAACGAGACATCCGTGGCCCAGGTTCTCGCCAAAGGCCAGGGCATGATGCCGGCATTCACCCACCTGAAGGAACCCGAGCGCAAGGCTATTGTGGATTTTTTATTCGGCAAAACAACGTCCGTCGCCAGCGCCAGAAACGCTATCCTGAACACCGCACCCTACCACCACACCGGCTTCACCCGCTGGTACGACCGGGCCGGCTACCCTGTGAGCCGCCCACCCTGGGGCACGATTACGGCGATCGACCTGAATACGGGCGAACACCGCTGGCAAGTCCCGCTGGGCGAATACCCCGAACTGGTAGCGAAGGGACTGCCCCCCACTGGCACCGACAACTATGGTGCCCCGGCCGTCACGGCGGGTGGGTTGCTGTTCATTGCCTCCTCTCGTGACGAACTGATTCGGGCATTCGACCGAAAAACGGGCCGTGAACTCTGGCGCGCTAAACTGCCCGCTGCCGGGTATGCTTCGCCGAGTACCTACGCCGTCAATGGCAGGCAATACGTGGTGATTGCCTGCGGTGGTGGCAAACTCAAAACAAAGTCGGGGGATCGGTACGTAGCGTTTGCGTTGCCGTAAACCACTGCTTCGTCGTTCAGCGGTTGTCTAACGTTTCATGAGAAACAGGCATTAGTCACGTAAACCAAATCCGGCTATTTTGGCCATACGCCGATTTTTATCGGACAATGATGTATGCCCGTATTAACTGACTATAGGAAGCCGCTTTGAAATCAACCCATTGATTAAACTAACAATGCCTTGGTAAGGAGTGACAAAATGTATTTCTCTTGATGAAAACATTACTTTTTCTGGCTGCTTTCGCGCTGTTGGGTTGCCAGACGGACCGTAACAAAGCAACTGCGCTATCGAAAAACACTTCTACTACAAAGCCCAATATCCTCGTTATCTATGCTGATGACCTTGGCTATGGAGATGTGAGCGCCTATGGACAGGGCACATTAAAAACACCCAATATCGACCGGCTTGCGGCATCGGGCATTCGGTTTACCAATGGATATGCTACGTCGGCAACCTGTACACCCAGTCGATTTGCCCTGCTGACGGGTATATATCCTTGGCGTAACGAAAACGCCAAAATCCTCCCGGGAGATGCCCCCCTGTTGATCGACACAACCGCCATTACCCTGGCCAGTATGCTGACCAAACAAGGGTATGCGACGGGCTTAGTGGGCAAATGGCATCTCGGACTGGGTAGCGGCCATGTAGACTGGAACAAAACAATTGCCCAAACACCCAACAACCTGGGCTTTGCGTATTCCTACATTATGGCTGCCACCGGCGACCGGGTACCCACCGTGTATGTTGAGAATCGGAATGTAGTGGGCTTACAGGCTAATGACCCGCTGTTGGTCAGCTACGAAAAAAACTTCCCCGGTCAGCCAACTGCTATCACCAATCCCGAACTGATGACCAAAATGAAGTGGCATCACGGCCATAACCAGAGTGTGGTGAACGGCATTCCACGGATTGGCTTCATGAAAGGGGGCAAAGCTGCGATCTGGACCGATGAAACGATGGCCGACGTTTTCCTAAGTAAAGCCGAAGCGTTCATTGACAAGCACAGGGGAAAGCCTTTCTTCCTCTACTACGCCCTGCATGAGCCACATGTACCTCGTGTTCCCGGTCGGCGTTTTGCCGGAAAATCGGGACTGGGGCCAAGGGGCGATGCTATCCTGGAAGCCGACTGGTGCGTCGGAGCGATCATAAAAAAACTCAAAAATGAAGGGTTGCTCGACAACACACTGGTTGTTTTTTCGAGTGATAACGGCCCTGTTCTGAACGATGGCTATGACGACGAAGCGGTGGAGAAAAATGGAAAACATACACCCTGGGGTAAATTGCGGGGTGGTAAATACAGCTTGTTCGATGCCGGAACCCACGTACCCTTCATTGT
>JAQBNX010000815.1 GCA_028288385.1 Spirosoma sp. | reverse complement strand
CCTCGTCATTTCTGCCGCTCGCAATGGTACCTTCAGTGCCCGCGTACGGAGAAGCTGGCGAGCGTGCTGTGGAGCGCCGCCGGGAGCATATTTTTTTTGGGAGGCCGTCGCGCGGGGCAGCCGGTGTATCTCTCACAATCTTTAGGCCCGATTGACAGCCTGGTGGCTGAAGAGGAACGTTGCCAAGTGGCTCGGATATCGTCACGACTGTCCATCGTCAGAACATTAGGCTCAAAATGCGTCGTCGATTAGACTAGCGGAGTGTCTGTCTCGTCCTTGGTGCTGATGTGACCTGCGACTGACTTTTCATCCAGCGGCGATTTGGGCCTCGACGGATTTGATCTGCAGCCCTTCTTTAGACCTCCCAAAGGTAGAGTTTTCGGGCCTTTGTCACGATGACGGGCAGGTGGCGCCATCGGAATTTTGCAATGAGATCGGGCACTTGTGGCCGATCGCGCCATGTGCCGGATCTTCGCTGTAGTATCTGCGCCATTCCTCCATTTTCGCGCGGGCGTCGTCAAGCGTCAGGAACCAGTGCGCGTTCAGGCATTCGGCGCAGAACCGTCCATTGAAGGCTCCGATGCATTGTAGGTCGGCTTGCTGCGACGGGAGAAGCCCAGCGTGACGCCGCGCGCATACGCCCACCGATCCAGATCGCGCGAGACGAACTCCGATCCCTCGTCCACGCGGATCGTCTTCGGATAGCAGACGTCCGCGCAGACGCGGTTGAGCACGGCGACGACATCCTCCCGCCCGATAGCTGCAGCGCAAACAAAGTCCATCGCCCATGTCTCATTTGGCCGGGAGGCGGGCTTGCGGTCCTCCCACAGCTTCGCTTTGACTCGAGTTGCGCATTTGCAGTCTTTGAGAAGGAAGAACAAACGCTCGGTGAGCAGCGCGTCGCGCATCCGGCCGTTGAAATTCTCGACAAAGCCATTCCGCATTCGGCTTCCCCTCGCGATGATATGCCAATCTAAGTTCATCTCTCTGCACCAGGCGAGCATCGCCCTGCACGTGAATCGGTAAGGACTGATCGGGATGATGAACCCAGAAATCACGAAGATAGCTTCAACATCCAGCCATCCCAGAGAGCCAGAACGGACAACCCGGCCTTCCTGCAGGCCAGCACTTCCGGTCAAATGGAAGTAGCTCAGAAACCGCCAAGCGGCCAATGCCAGCGACTTTAACTAGGCGAGGCACAGCGTGTATCTCTTCGTATTAACCGACAGGCAACGTCTTGCCACGCCCCTTTGCCTTGCGTCTTGGCGTTGGCAAATCGGATACGCCGCTACACAGCTCGGATGCCAGATGCTAGATTTGAACTAAGGGCTTCCCGAGCCGGCGCAAAACTACATTTTTTACGAAAAGGCCGATACGCTCGACAGCCACGGCGACCCCAAGCGAGGCGATCAGCGAAAAGCATGCGCCCGTCGTGCTGTCCTGAAACAGGCCGCGGGTAGCGGCCATGATTGGAAAATGTACGAGATAAAGCCCGTAGCTGAAGCCGCCAAGCCACGCGACCGGCGACAAAAGACGCATCGCCAACGGCGGCCAGATCTGCGATGGACCGAAAGCTTCGAGCGCAAGCCAGATTGCGGCGATGATCACGCCGGAAATCTGCAGGACCGCTGTGTCGGATGGGTAAACGCGGGTCGCGAGAAGAAGCATGGCGGCGTAAGCTAGTAACACAACCAGCGCGCGCCGCGCTTCGCCCGGGCGCCCGGCGCATTCACGCACGCTCGCACCCGCTCTCCAGACGACGTAGAGCGCCAAAAATGAAATGAAAGGGTTAGGAATCGCTAGGCTCAGAGCCAAGGCAAGGAGTGAGAGCAGCGCGGCCACCGGCAATGAGCAAAGCCCGATGCCTGACCGGCGGGAGGCCATCATCAGGATCGGGAACAACGAGTAGTAGAAGACCTCATACGAGATGGACCACAGCGGTCCGTTGCCGCCGAAGGGCGCCACCCAATTGCCACGCGTCACTTCCGCTGTCTGAAGAAAGAGCAGATTTCCGATGAGCGTTGGGACACCAAACATGTTACCTGCCCCTTCGACGAGGCTCATCAAGGCCGCCGTGAGCGCGAGAGCGATCCAGTAGGGCGGCAGGATGCGAGCTGCGCGCTTCAGGCTGTAGGCGGCAAGATCGAACGATGTTCCCAGCCCGCGATCGTCTATTGATGCGCGGATGCAATATCCCGAGATGACGAAGAACAGCATCACGGCGTGCGTGTTGAACGAACCGATAAAGTTCAAAAGCGCTCCAAGAGCGCCAATGTCTTGGGTCGTCCAGATTGGAAACTGTGTCGTGAGGTGATGTATAACCACCACGGACGCCGCCACGCCCCGCCATGCGTCGATGACGACGACGTGCCGCTGCTCGCTCATGGCGCTCCGGCCTGCATGCCGTAACGGCGCGGCAGACCGCGCGCTTTCGCAATCCGGCGCATGAAGACCGGGAAGCAATATCTGCGGAGGATGAGCACGACAAGGATCGTGGTCACCGCGCCGCCAACGGTTTTCGGCAGCGACCGCTCGAACTGCCAGAACGTCAGCCCCGCCATGACGCTGAGGCCCGCATTGATCAGTGGCGATGTCTTTTTGTTGATCAGGATATAGCCGAACGTCAGGCCGTAGAAGAGGCCGAGCACCGCGAGGCAGAAGATCATGCCAGCGACGCCGAAGTCGATATACAATTCTCCGAAGAACCCGATGCTGATCGAGGCGTTGTACTCCTGCCGATATTCGGAAATCCCAGTGTATCGACCGGTGACGGCAGTGTCGTTTTCGAGCGCCGGCTTGTCTGGAAAGAACAGGCGCGGCTGAAAGATATGCGAAAATGCGGCCCCAAGCATGGCGCCGTCTTCATGAGGCCGCACGCGGGGAACATAGTCCATTGTCTTGGCAAAGAAGTCGATATAGGCGACGCGGTCAGCCAGCCTGTCGAAGCCCGAGACCAGCGCTGACCCGTCGACTTGTGCGGCGTCGCGCATCAGGAACTCGTACCGCTCCTCGAGGCTCGGCGAACCCGTGCCGATGAAAGCTCGATACTGCGGTTTGATCAAGGTCCAATAGGCCGAGAGCACCAGCAGCAGGGCGAGCACCACCGACATTCCAGCCATCGCGCCGACGGCCACTTTCCGGTAACTCGCGAGCATGGCGATCAGGACGACAAAGAAAACTTCCTTGAAGTTGCTGTGTGCGCCAGTCAGTCCGATGCCGACCTCGAGGAGCAGGACCAGGGCGAGCAGCGAGTAGCTTTGTTGGCGCGAGATGCAGGTGCAAGCCAGAATGAAGACGCCGACCCATTGAATGCCGCCCGCGGCTTCGAAAAATTGCGCAAGCCCCCCCGACAATTGCGAGGCCGCCTGAAAGACAATCTGCAGGCCGATCGTACCGAGGCAGAACAGGAACGCATCCCAAGGAGTCCAATTCGCAGCGTCTTCGGCGAGCTGGTTTCGTGCTTCGAGCCCCATGGCGCGGACGCCGACGTACATGCCCAAACCCATAGCGACGAGGCCTGCCAAGGCTGCATAGGCTGCGAATTCCACATCGGCGCCAAGGTCTGAAAGATTGTTGATCGGAACGCCTTTGATGTTCGCCTGAATAAGTTTGGTCGCGATTGCGACGAATTGCAGCCCCGCCGCAAAGACGAGCGCGGGCGGCTGCGTCCACAACAGCCGAACCAAAGTGGAAAAGACCAGCGCGGCACAGACTGTTAGGGGTAGATTGTCTCCCGACACCCCGGTTGCGAGGATCGCGACCGCGCCGCCGAAAGCGATATAATAACAGAGCGGCGGTATAGGGCTGCGCGACACAGCCCGAAGGTGCTTGGCGGGACCGAGAGGTCGTGACATGTTCGCAGCTCC
>JAQBNX010000335.1 GCA_028288385.1 Spirosoma sp. | reverse complement strand
ATCGGCCACCGTAAAAATTTTGTACAAATAAATTTTGCGCGTAATACCGTCTGTATAGTTAAAGACGTAAGCCGGCCGTTCTTCGTATCGGTCCAGAATAAACGCCCCCGACTTGAGGTACGTATCCTTGTCGAGGTTAGCCACCTTAATGGCTTTGACCGCTTTAAGCTGATCGAGCGTCATGCCTGCGGAGGTCGTTTGTGCATGAACGGGCTGGGTGAGAAGTTGAGTGGCCATAGCGCTGGCCAGAAACAACAGGAATGAGAATAGGTTGTTTTTCATAAATTCTACTAATCGATGGTTCGTTAATAATCACTTTTGGGTGTATTCGCCGACGCGGGCGTGGATTGATTCGACGGCCCGGCGGGCCGATGTAAAAGCACCCGCCATCCAGGCGGTCAGGTAGGTTGTGTGCTCGCCCGCGAAGTAGATATTGCCGTCTGGCTCCATCAGAGCCGGGTAGTATTTTTTTCGGGTGTTATCATCATAGGTGGCCCAGCCGCCCCCGCTGTAGGGAATGCGGTGCCAGGCCAGCGAAAAAGAATTTTCGAACTCGGCAGGGTACTGTGGGTGAATTTTTACGCCCTGAGTTAAGGCCAGCTTTTCCCGTTCGGTAACGGTCATGGCTCCCACCGCTTCGGCCCGGCCGTAGAAGTTGTAGTAGCCAATCAGCACACCCTTCTGGCCCTGAAACCCGAATGACGGATACCAGATCTGATTGATGTCCATGTTGGTACGGGAAATGCCGCCATAAATCCAGTCATCTTCCTCCCAGAACCGGCGCTTAAACTGAAGCCCTATTTTCCCGGTTTTGATATATGGCACAAAGTCTGCCGCCCGTTTCACCGTCCCCGATAAGTCTGACTCCAGGTTTTTAAGCATCGGCAGGGGTAGCGTACAGACGCAGAATTCGGCCATAAGCTCAGTAGGTTTACCATCCTGCTGATACACCACCCGGACACCATTGTCGGTCTTGCGTAGTTCTGAGACAGGCGCATTGAAGATTATCTTACTGCCCAGCTTCTTCGCCAAGGCCTTTGGAATGGCATCCATGCCACCAACTGGCTGTAGCAGCGTCGTTTGCTGCTCGTAGATATAATCGCCAACGTTGTAAAACACGGGCTGCGTAAACCCCGACCGCAGCAGGTCTGTCAGACCGAACGGGTCTGTCAGAGCACCCGGCGATACGCCGGCCCCGGGTTCAGCTTTGGGTTTATAGCCACGCCGGTTGGTGCCTTTGTATAGATGGGCCGTGTTCAGGTCACCTTCGTTTTTCAGAAAGTCGACTAACTTCTCGATATCCTCCTTTGTGAGCTGCTGATCCAGCGCTGACTGGTCGAGGGCTTTTGTGAGGAGTTCGGCCGTGTAGCCGCGCATATCATTGTGGTATTCTTTGATGCGCAGCCGCCGATTGGCCAACTCGCCCGTTCCGCCCGGCTGGTCGTTGTACAGATAAGCCGCTTCATTATTACCATTAAAAATCTGAAGCGGTACGTCTAGTTCCCGGCAATACTGGAGCGTGAGTTGGTGGTGGTGCGGTATTCGGGCCGCTCCTCCGTTAAAGTAGTTGCCCTCGTCGAAACGGCAGGTCTGCGCATCACCCCCTAACTCGGTTTCGCCCGTACCACCCCGAATCGTCCAGACCCTGCCTCCCGCTCGTGCCCGCGCTTCAAGAATAGTGCAGTCGTAACCCAGTTTGCCGAGTTCGTAGGCTGTGGCCATGCCTGCCAGTCCAGCTCCCAGAATAACTACTCTCCTGGCCGGTCCTTCGCCCCGTTGTCCGTTAGCGGGTAAATTCAGCGCCGAAGCTGGCGCGGGTAATAATTGTCCCCATGCCAGCAGGCCAGCATAACTGGCACTCGTTGAATTGATAAAATCGCGTCGAGTCATTCAGAAAGTGGGTAATAATCAAGGCGCATAATTTTATAATCAATCGCAGCGCCTTAATTAGGCGATTATTTATCCGACTACTTTTTTAAATCCTTCGATGAAAATGGCCATTTCGTCCATTGTGCCGATGCTGACCCGGCAGTAAGGTTGTCCATTGAAATCGCGGGTCTGAATGCCTATGCCACTGGCAAACATCTGATCGCTAAACGGCTTGGTTTTCATACGGATTGGGAACAGCATGAAGTTGGCGGCCGATGGAATCACTTCATAGCCCATGTCGGTGAGGGCTTTAGTCGTGTAGTCGCGGGCTTTGGCGTTTTCGGCGCGGCAGTGGTTCTGCCAGTCTTTGTCTTTGTAACTGGCAATTCCGGCCATGAGTGTGGTGATGCTCACGGCAAATTCGCCGTTTGTATAGGGTTTTAGTGTTTTCAGCATCTCGGGCGTAGCAATTGCATAGCCCAACCGCAGACCTGCAAACCCATGAATTTTAGAGAATGTCCGGGCTAGTATCACATTTTGGCCTTCGGCAACGAGCTTGCCGAGTTTAGGCCGATCGGCCGGTTCGTAAAAGTCGATGTAAGCCTCATCGAGGAACACCGGCACCTTGGGAGATACCTCCCGACAAAACGCTTCCAACTCAGCCGCGGGAAGAACAGTGCCCGTTGGGTTGTTGGGGTTTACCAGATAAACTAATTTAACATCCGGGGTAATTTTGGCTTTGATCGCATTCAAATCAAACTTATAATCCTTTGTCATGGGCAGCGCCACGACTTTGGCGCCCTGTTTGTGAGCCCGTTCGAGCAGGTCGTCGTAGGTCATTGCGCTGGTTAGGATGGTTCCCTGCGCTTTAGCAAAGTGGGTGGCAGCGGCCATCAGAATGTCGGACGAACCCGGCGACAGCATGATGTTTTCGGGTTTGATACCCTCATCGGTTGCAATCAATTGCTTCAGCGGAGCAAATTCCATCCAGGCATACCGATTGCCTAAGTCAGTTGCCTTGATAAGGGCCTCCTTTGCACTGGGTGCTAT
>JAQBNX010000871.1 GCA_028288385.1 Spirosoma sp. | reverse complement strand
ACTTGATCAATGGGTACCCCGTCGTTTTACGGGTTGACTCTCTTTTTACCTAAGCCGATGACTCACCTTACCCTGGTCTTTGTGGTCGATGATAGCGCTGATTTCCGGTTGTTGGTGCAAGCCGTCTTCAAACGCTTTCTGCCCGCTTATGAACTTCGCCTCTTCGCGAGTGGGGAAGCCCTTCGCCACCATGCCCTGCGGACCCCCGAACGTCCGGGCTTGATTCTGTTAGACTATCATATGCAGGGCCTGACAGGTCATCACATTCTACAGTTGCTCAAGCGGCACCCCGATTGGCAAACCATCCCCGTGGCTATGCTAAGCAGTGATGCTTCCGAGGGAGAAATGGAAGCTTGCTATCGAACGGGAGCTAATTCCTTTTTAAAGAAGCCCATCGGGCTAGTGGCCTTACAGGGGCTGCTTGAATCGGTGTGCCACTACTGGTTAGACGTCAATCAACCCCTAGCGCTCGGGTAAGGCCCAACGGTATACCCCTAAGTGTGGCCGTAGAGCACCGAGTGAATTCGCCTGAGCGGTATTTGTCATGACAAAGACCACTCTTGCTCATCTAAACGAGTACGGGAGTTTTAGAGTGGCTAGTTTATCATAAAGCTGATTTTACAACGCTAAACTCCACGGGCTGGTAAATGGTAAAGCTTGCTCCCTGACCCACTTGACAGCTGGCCGTAATCGCCCCGCCGTGAGTGGTTATTAGTGAACTTCACTTGTTAACTACGCTTTGACCAGGCAGCGTTGTTTTTGTATTACTTCTCTAAAGCACCAATCGAGCCGGCGCTATCGACGAAACGCACGTAAACGTTTGGAGACTTAGTGACTTAGTCTTGCGGCTTAAGTAGTACTCCGTACAATCAGCTAAGTCGATCAAGAAATCATTGTCGAGGCACTAGGGGCTTATCTACTTAGCCCCTGATTAAACGAAGAGGGGAGCGGTGACTGGTTACTGGGCTAAGCCCTATACCATTCGAGTGCAGATAGTCTACTAGGGCAAAAACCGGAATAGGCATTGCGGCTTCTGTACGGCCAAATTTGTCTTTGTAAAGGCAAACCTTTCCGTCAAAGAAAATAGTCAAATTGAAATCAGTACCAAGTTTATGGTTGTTGACTACTACGTTTATACTCTCATGGTCTCGCCATACTTTACATAATTCGTTTTCTGGCTTGACGATACATAAGCCAAGTAGGTTCGATGCCTCCTCGTCGGTGATATCGGTGATTAGTCGGGTGTTATTTTCCATAGGTCTATGATATAGCTTGTTCATTAAGGGCGTTTTTCACGCTGCTTTTAGCCCTTCTTGGGGAAGCTCAGCCACTAGCCGCCTTCCCTTTAGTGTACGTCGTCAAATGAAAGTGGACAGCTGGAGCCGGGCAGGGGCGGTGTAGGTAGCTCAATTTAGGCTATGCGATTGATGCCAGGACTCAACAAGACCATGAGCCACCCGTTTAAACTCGCTGACAAGCTGCTTGACGTCGGGGTCGATCGTGGCACTGTCTAGTAATTTAGCTAAGTTATCCTGGGCCTCTAAGCGTAGCCAGAGTTGTAAATCTGGCGTTAACAAATGTTTCACTAGATAAGCAGTAATCAGGTCATCATCCATCGGATTAAGCGGGTCCTGTTTCTGCTGGCGATAGTTTTTAATAACCGTAAGGATTCGGGCCAGCGCCTCAGCTTCGTCAAAAGGGGTCATTTGAGTAGCGAATTATAGGGTATAAAGCGAGTTACACAAATGGTAATCGGTTGGTTGTTAATAGCTAGCAAATTTCTCTCAAAAGAAACGGGGACGATTAGCCTGGCTTGGCGATGATCAGCAAGGGGAGCTTCGTAGTAAGCGACAAATAGCGAACTAAACTCGTGTGGAATAATTTTTCGATAAACTCCCGGTTGCGGTGGGCCAGCACAAGGGCATCGGGCTGGTGGATTCGCACGTAGGCTTCAATGCCTTCATTGGCCGACTCCTGGGTCAGATGCCGGAAGGTGACACCTTTCAGCGCATAGTCATCCTCGAAGAGGCCGATGATGGCGTCGGCTGCGTCCGATTCTTCCTCATCGCCCGTCGCTGATACATGAACCACGTCTAAGCTGGCATGGAGCCGCTCGCCCAGATTCATGACCTGATTGATGCACCGTACCTCGTCGCCAGCCAGATCGGCGAAATAAGCAAATGTCCGCAGCGAGTCGAGTTCCACGGCATGGGGTAGTATCCATACCGGCCGGTTTGCCTGCTGAGCAACCGTTGACGCTACGGAGCCAATCAATTTATCCCAGGCATTAGCTGCGCCGACGGTACCCATAATAATGAAACTGGCCCGTTCAGCTTCAGCTACGTCTACAATGGCGCTGGCCGGTTCCCCCACCACAATACGGGTGCTGAGGGGTACACCCGTCATTGCCTGCTGACGATGGTATTCCCTGATCTGGACCTCAAACTGGTGTAGCCGCCCCGTCATCTGGTCCTGCAGCACGTTATCCCAATTCCCCAGCGCCCCGACTGGACCGTTAAACACGGACAGGGGAAGCGAAGGCTCAACGACATGGAGCAGGACCAGGCGGGCGTTCAAGCGTTGCGCCAGTTTTAGCCCGAAGTGCGCCGTGCTGTGTGACAGGGCACTGAAATCAAGGGGGACCAGAATCGTTTTCATGAGCTGAGTATTGGTTAACCTAAAAGTACGGCTTGTATGGCCACAAAACCATGCGCTAAGTCAGCAGAACGGCTGACAGTCATCATGGCCCGGCCGGGTACCATTGGCTACCTTTGTCAGGTAGTGTCCTTCTACCGGTTGCCATCGATTAGCCAACAAATTATCAAAAAGAGTCTCCTGCTCGGCTATCCGAGGAGGTGGAGAAATTGATTAATCAGCAACGTGAAACCCAGCTAGCCATCTCCAGCAGAAGACGAGCTTTAATGGGGGCTCAGGCGTATAATGAACGCTTTTTAGTCAGGGCAAGCGCCCTCCATCGGGGTGCGACCGAGGCGTTAAATCCGCTCTCGTAAGGTCGTTTAAGGATCAGGTTAGGTGTTTAATGAACACCACCAATTCCTGCCACTGCCTTTGCCAGTAGGACAGGGGTAGTGATGAGGGTGGACTTGCCGCTGGCTTTTGAGCAAACAGCGCTCGGTAATAGCCGGCGGTGGGGTAGACTTTCTTGTCGCCATTTTGTGGGGCTTCTTCCGCCTTCTTAAAGCTGACCACTCGTTGCGCTCGAAACACATCGGGTTGAGTGGGTTCCAGGCGGGCTGGCCCGGCTTGAATTGGTTCTTGCAAATTTTTGATAAACGCGCAAAAGTCCTGCCATTGCGCATAGTCCATGGCCCAGGGTTCACCCCTGCGACCGAGCTCGTTGACGGGGTGGAGCGTAACCGATGAATCGGTCAGGTTGTGAACAAAGTCAACGTCTCCATTTTCACTTTCGGAATTGGCTACGGTTTTCCACCGGGGTATCGTTTCCATCCTGTTATGGTTTTAAGTCCACTTACTTTCAGCGATTCAGGCTGATCCTTCGTTAATTCGCTTCCCTTAAAATTAGGTGTTTCGTTGGTCTGACCCTCCCTTCTTTGTGCCGATTGGTTGACCCGGTTGGGCAAGGTGATTCCCTCCCATCTCAACCGTTTACAAGGCTACCGGGCTGAAGCTCATGGCTGGTATAGGCGTCCACGACGGTCTCTGTACTGAGTGGCCTGATTGTTAGATCACCCTCCGAAATAAGATGGAGAGCGTCCACCTCAAAGGTGCCCTGATGCAAGGTTGCGTCCACAAACCACTGGGTATTGACCCTGGTTTGGTCGACTTCCTGCGGTGCTGTTAGGGGATTGCCCGCTGCCTGTTTCGTACCGAATGATACAACGGTCATGACGGGTCCTCCTGATTTGAGTTGGACAAGACTATTCTCCTTAATGGTCTCCATGTGTTTCTTTGATTAGACACCTTAACCTAAAAAATCAAACGGGGCTTTTCCCACGAATCGGGTTTCAATTACGCAACCTGCGGGAAGCTAACCCTTAACGGGTTAGCATAATCGTCAGGTGCTTGTTGCTGAGCGAGTAGCCATTGGGGTCTTTTTGAATAAGTAGTCCGTTTATAGTGTCGTTCATAGTTACCAGCAGGCTGTCACCCGCCACCTGCCAAGTAAAGGGCAATCGTTTCGCATCTTGCCCTTGCTGGATGCTGATTTGCCCGCTGTTTTTGTCGGTAAACTGAAACTCCACCTTGTGTTCATTAACCGAGCTGCCAGGTCTACGCAAATCAAACCGATCGGCTGAATCGGCGATGGCGGCCGTAAAGGTGTGCCCTGAAAAGTCCTTGTCGGACACGGTGCGATGGCTGTTACAACCCGATAGTTCAAGCAAAAACACCCCCAGCATAACAACCAGGCCTACGCCCCCTTTTAGATGGATCCAGCCATTTTGTTGGTCGGGGGAATTGTCAGAGTTGTCCATAATAGGTTACTGGTTTAAGTGAATAAGGCAAAAAGAAAGCAATTCCATGGCAGGTCGCTTAATCCATACCAAGTAAGCTGATTGCTTATGATCAACCTGGTTAGGGGTAAAGAAGGCTTTTCAATGCCATGATTGACCTTTAGATTGCGAGGCCCATTGATTGATCAAACAACACCCGGGGATTCAGCTTATTCCTCTATTGGTTGTCACCGGCTTATTACTGGCCCAACGGCCCCATCCACGTAGAATGGGCACCTGTTGGGCCAGACAGCCCATTCGGCAACAGGCCTTGAAGCGGTCTGACAAGCTAACTGAACTCACCACCGGATGATGAGGCCTACTGAGGCAGCAAGACCCGGTCAATGATATGCACCACCCCGTTGCCCAGGGCCACATCACCTAGTGTCACCGTCGACACACTGGTGCCGTTCCCTTTTCCCGTCAAAGTCACTTTGCCACCACTCACCTTGACATTCATCGTACCGCCCTGTAGGGTTGTTAGCTCAGAGTTGTCCTTG
>JAQBNX010000320.1 GCA_028288385.1 Spirosoma sp. | reverse complement strand
ACAATATCAATCCGCTTAATATCCGGCTCGGTAACGCCAATCTGCGGCCCGAATACAGCCATAATGTATCGTTTAATTTCAACCGGTTCGAGCCTAGCACCTTTCGCAACCTTTTTGCCTTGCTGAACCTGAGCCGTACCGACAACAAAATCGTAAACGCCACCACATTCACCCGCTCGGGCGCACAAACCACGCAACCCATTAATACCAACGGCTATTACACGGCCAATGGCTCGCTGGTGCTGGGGCAACCCGTTAAATTGGGTAAGCAGAAAGCCAACCTCAACCTGACCACCAACCTGACCTATAATCGGGGTACGAGTTTTGTGAACAGCCAGCCCAATCTTGCCAACAACTGGCTGGTGGGGCAAGGGGTGAACATCAGTTCTAATTTCACAGAGAAGCTAGACCTGAATCTGGCAGGATCTATCAACTACCAGTCGGCGCGGTATTCGCTGCAGCCACAACAAAACCAGAGCTTTTTGAACCAGACCATAACGCTCGATGCGTTCTATCAACTGCCGGGCGGGTTTACCTTCTCTACCGATGTTTACTACAACCACTACGGCGGTTCGTCTGGCGCTTATAATCAATCTTTTACGCTCTGGAACGCTACGTTAACAAAGCAGTTGTTCAAGCAAAAGCAGGGTGAAATCAGGTTGCAGGCATTCGATTTGCTCAATCAGAACCGCAGCCTTGTTCGCAACGTAACCGATACCTACACCGAAGAAGTACAGAGCCGTGTCTTGAACCGCTACTTCCTGCTCAGCTTTGTGTATAACCTGCGTAGTTTCGTGGGGAGTGCACCCGCTATGCGGCCTTATGATCGCTCAAATCGTGGAAACGGCATGAGGGGTGGCCGACGTAATGGAGGTGAGTAGCAAAATGGGCAAATTGCCTTGTTAGAAAAATACTGACACTCCATGAAAACGGCATCGCTGCTTACCCCATTGTTTCTTTCCGCCTTTGCCGCAGTGGCTCAGACGCCCACCGTTCCGTCGCCCGATATGCAGATCAAAACCGCCGTGCTGGCTGCACCATCCGACAAACAGGCGGGCGCTGCGGTCTACGGCTATTCCGAAAAAAACGAGTTTATCAGCTTGCGGAAGGGCACCAACGAATTCATCTGCTTAGCCGATGACCCCGCGCAAAAGGGCCTTAGCGTATCGTGTTATCACCGCGACCTGGAGCCATTTATGAAGCGTGGGCGTGAGTTGAAGCAGGAAGGCAAAAAGTCTAAAGAAATTCAGGACATTCGTGAGCAGGAAGCAAAAGCTAAGAAGTTAATGATGCCTGTGCATCCTTCTTCTCTGTTTGTCTACACGGCCAAAGACGAAAATTATAATCCCGCCACGGGCGACGTGAAAGACGGTTACCTGCGCTCGGTGGTCTATATTCCCTACGCCACTGCCGAAAGCACCGGTCTACCTCTGAAGCCTGAAGCCCCCGGTATGCCCTGGATTATGGACCCCGGCACGCACCGTGCCCACATCATGATTAACCCGCCGGCACCGACAACGGCCACTAAGCAGTGATCGACCCAGAGGCAATCTGGTTGAAGATGAATTTTCACCGCACACGAATCTGGTGGCTTGGTGCCTTGCTGACCACGTTGAATGTGGCGTGTCATACCTATGATGCTGCTCCAGTCCCTCGGTATCGGATTACGAAAGCTGCCCAAACGGCCTATAATCTGGCGGTCACCATGACGTATCAGTACGATGGACAGGGGCGTATCGCGTCGGTGAAAGAATACCTGTCTGTGGCCGACACACTGGACCGAGTGACGCCGGTAGCGCAGACCACAGTAAATTATGATGCAAAGGCACCCACCCACATTGACCACACCGACCGGCGGCTGACAAAGCCGCAGACTGATGCAGAAGGACCCGTATACGGCACCCGGCGGGTGTTCGGTTACGATAAGCAGGGACGTTTGTCGTCCGTAATCGAGTCGAGGGCGATTGATGATTTCAAGACCTTTAAGCTGGCCCAGACCTTCCAGTACGAGTACGGTTCGGATAACCTGCCCGTTTCGCTGACCGTGGCTGGTGGTCCGTTGCAGGAGCGTGATGTATATACTTACACCTTCCTGAACGGGAATGCTGTTCACATTCAGCTAACCGTCACCAACTCCCGGTTATCTGCCCCGTTAGTGACCGAATCCGACGTGCGCTTCGACGATGCCCCGAGCGTATATTACCACTACTTTGCCATTTATCCCGGTATTACGTCCTTCAACAAAAACAACGTCATCAACACCAATACGACGCTGTACCACGACGACCGGGGGTTGCTAACCAGGCGCGTTAAAACGGGCTATTACGTCGATGATGTGACGCTGTATACCTATGAAGTATATTAAACTAAACAGGGATCACCGCCCATTTTAACACGCAGCTTGCCTGACTACGACTCATCAGTGGTTGATGACCCTGCTGGCGAACTGGCCGCTGGCTTGGTAAATTTTTGCTGGCGTTCTGACTGATAATCGAAGTGACTGGTGTCTTCCAGTCGCTTCTTCTGGTTATTGTGTTGCCCCATGTAGTTGTTAATCTGCTCCTTCACCTGATTGAAAAGGGTTGTTAGCCGCTCCTGTAAATCAGGGCCGGAGGAGCCAGATGAGGAGCCCATCCGTTTATCGTACTCTTGCTTGAGCCACCGGCGCGACTCCTCACCTGTGCGGGGTGCTGCCAATAAGCCAATTGTTAAGCCGGTTAACGTGCCAATAAAAAAATCACGGGTGCTGCGCATGGTTGTATGTGCTTTAAGAAATGGGTTATAATAGTTTTCAAATACAACGATTTGGCGCCAGCGTTGTTCTGCCGTAAACTTATGTTGCTACAAACGGTCTATGCTTTATAGACTCTAAACCCATCGTGCCCATATCAATAACAACACGACCTCTACTACCAAATGGGTCCATCGTATTACGTTAACGATGTGACGCTGTATAGCTATTAAATAGAGGTAATAACAGGAGGAAGGTGTGATAGACTATTGAACCGCAGAGTACCGATTACGAAAAGTTGTTCATATCGCTGACCGTTTGCTAAACCAGTCGCAGACCGCGTGGTCATCAGGTTATACCTTCGGTACCATCCTGTTAAACCAGCAACATCTATGGCAACTATTCAAAATCGAATTAACAATTACAAAGTCAGTATTTCAGTTAAACGAAATGGCATTGATGGTTTTGCTGTCACTAGCACTGAGCGTGTTATCGAACTTTCCACAGAGCCATTGGTTCACGGCATCACCCGGACAATCTTAATGGTGTTCTCAAACAACTTTAATACGTTTACATCACCCATTGTGGGCCACTATTCGGGTCGCGATACGTTTGCACAGCATGTTGCTGTCTGGCTACCACTGCATGAGTTTGAGGTTAATTATGACTTGTTGCGCCATGAGAAGCCAGTTTATTCCGAATTTGATTTTAATGAAAGTGGCACTTTGATTGGGTACATTACCCGCTTTACACTTACAACGGGCACTGAACGGCCTGGCGAAGGCGATACGGATGTTTCTGAACTATTGGATATCACTATCCCCGAGCGGTTCGCTATTTTATCCGCAATGGGCATTAGGACAGAGCCGGAGGCAATGACCGCAAATGGTCAAAGTTAGAGGATGCTATACGCTATAACTTATTCGTAAAAAAGCCGGCTGGATTGCCGGCTTTTTTACGATAGCTGAATTTATTTAATATACCGGAAATCTTCTCCTCCTTTCAGGGCCAGCAGGGTTTCATACATGAGTCTGATCACGCTCTGTACATCATCCATGTGAACAGTTTCGACGGTGGTATGCATGTATTTAAGCGGCAGTGAAATCAGCGCCGACGCAATGCCTTCGGTTGCATAGGCGAACGCGTCGGTATCAGTACCGGTGGAGCGGCTAACGGCCTGCCGCTGAAAGGTTATATTCTGCTGCTCAGCCACGCCAATCATGAAATCGAGTACGTTGTTCTGCACGGCCGGGCCGTAGCATAACACGGGACCCGCCCCGCATTTGAGGTCGCCCTGTTCTTTTTTATCATACTTCGGCGACTGCGTGTCATGCGTTACATCGGTACAGATAGCAAGGTTGGGCTTAAGCCGCCGGGCAATCATTTCGGCCCCGCGCAGCCCAATTTCTTCCTGAACAGCGTTGACTACATAAAGCGTAAAAGGTAGCGTTACGTTGTTTTCCTTTAATTGACGCGCCACTTCGGCAATCATGAAACCACCCATGCGGTTATCCAGCGCCCGCCCCACGTAGTAGCGTCCGTTGAGTTCCATCAGGCCATCGGTAAACGTAGCGACTGTGCCAACGTGAATCCCCATCTCCTCCACTTCCTGCTTCGTAGCGGCCCCTACGTCGATAGTCAGGTCGGTCACTTTAGGTGCTACGTCTTTTGCCAGGTCGCGGACGTGGATGGCGGGCCAGCCAAAAACTCCGTCGACGGGCCCTTTCTTCGTGTGCAGGTGAACCCGCATGGACGGCGCTATGAGGGCATCGGAACCGCCATTGCGCCGAACGTAGAGGTAGCCGTCGTCAGAGATGTAGTTGACAAACCAGGCGATCTCATCGGAGTGCGCTTCAATGACTACGCTATAGTCCTTGCCGGGCCCAATAACACCCACGGCCGTGCCATAGGTATCCACTATGTACTCGTCGGTGTAGGATTTTAGATAATCGAGCCAGATTTGCTGTCCCGACGATTCAAAGCCGGTGGGCGAAGCATTGTTCAGGTACTTGTAGAGAAATGTTTTACTGTGTTCGTTCATGGATGTAACAGGAAATTAACCCGCACTTATGGGCCGTTTCAATGTAAACCGGTCAAATATAAGAGGGTAGTAGGCAGAATCTCGCAGAATTCTTTAGAACAACATTTTGACTTACGCATTCTGCCTTTAACTTTGCAGCAAATTAGATTCAGTCTAAATAAAGTTAATAACAACCAGCATACGACTAAAACATGGGCTCAAATTTTAACCGATTTCTCTGTCTCTGCCTGTTTATTTTTTGTACAACAGCCAGCTACGCAAACGGTATTTTCAGTGACACAACCCGGGCTTATGCAGTGCCGACACTAACCCGTACCCAAACCGGCGACGTAGCCCTGTCGTGGACCGAGAAGGCCAACGACGGCACCGTGTATTTCTACTGGGCCAAATCTGGCGACAAGGGCCGCACGTTCGGCGACAAGAAACTGATTTATGCGTCTTCCGGGCTGGCAAACTCGCGGCTGATGCGACCCAAACTCCTGTTCCGCCCGAACGGGTCGGCGGTGGCGGTGTTCGGGCTGCGCAGTTCCGAATCGCCTGTGCCCGTTGCGGCTACGTCGGCACCCGCAGCAGAACATGCCGGTCACGATGCCCACGCGGGCGGTCACACAGCAACTAAAGCCGAAGCGCCGAAAGGCCCACAAGGTAGCCGGGGCGGTGGGCGACCGCGCAGCCAGCAAATTGTCTATGTTACGTCGGCCGATGGGGGCACTACCTGGACTCAGCCCGCGCCGGTGCATTCCGACAAAACGCCGAACGTTATGCGTGGTTTCTTCGACGCTACGGTACTGGCCAACGGTGAGGTAGCCGTTACGTGGTTGAATGACGTTCCCGGCAACGAACACGAGCAGCGCGACCTCCGGTTTGTGGCCACATCGGGCGGTAAGTTCGGCGTTGAGCGCACTGTAGATCCTTACGTGTGTGCCTGCTGTAACATCAGCTTGCTGGTCGATCTGGCTGGGGCACTGCACCTGTATTACCGCGAGAATCAGGATAACATTCGGGACATTGCCGAGATGCGTTCGACCGACAACGGCAAAACCTTTTCTAAGTCACAGATTCTATCGAAAGACAACTGGCAGATCAACGGGTGCCCGCATTCGGGCCCAACAGCCAGTGCGGGCGGGGGTAGCCCATTGGTGGCGTGGTTTTCTGGCACAACCGATTCGCC
>JAQBNX010000297.1 GCA_028288385.1 Spirosoma sp. | reverse complement strand
GAATTAAAATATTAACGACCTGTAATGATGCATCAAGAAGAACTATCGTCGTCTGTTTACGAAGCGTCTCCTGCGGAGGTGCAGAACGTTATTCTGGAGTGGGTAAAAGTAACCGAAGCATTCCACCATCGTTATTCAAACCTAACTGAGGTAATCAATAAACTGCAGGCGAACGCTAGGCGGCAACCCACGCAAAGCAAAGTACGTTTGCGCAAACTAATTATGTTACGTCAGCACATGAGTGATGTACTGATGACGCTGTTGCTTGATATGACCGGTCAGCGATCAAGTCGGTCGGCGCAGCCATCTAAGCCTGGTCAACTCCGCTCGCATACGTACTTGCTGGATGAATTGAATCGGGAAATAGATGCCGAACTTACTCAAGTAAGTTCGGTAGCACAGGCCTAGTGTTCACCCCTGCCTATTGATAAAGGTTGAGTCCCCCAAGAAGTTGGGGGACTTATTTTTTAATAACTTTAGTAATTTTTTACTACTATTAGGGTAATAAAAATCAATACACATAGATATGAAGAGGCTCTTAGTGTACCTTTAGTCTAATTCTTATACTAAAAAGCCTTATGGTGTGGTAATACGCAGAAATGGTTATTAAACTATAGTACTTAGATTATCTAGAAATAACCGTTCCTAATAATCCCGAAATTTCCATATCAATTCGCTTCGCGTGCATAAAGTCGGTCATTAACTGGTCAGCCTCGTCTGGTCTATTATGGCTTACTTCACGAAGTTTTTGTTGAAGAACAGCCATACGCTGTTCAGCCAGCATTTTCTTTATACGTAGAATATTACGAAAGGCAGCATCAGCTAAAATACCAGTTTCTTCTTCAGACGGTACGTAAATTTCGTGTTTCAGCCAGCCGTCGCTGATTTCGTAGCGAGGTGTCGTCAAATGAATTGCCTGATGTTGAATCTCAGATTCTTCAGACTGCCCCTCTGATGAGTTTTCTACCTGTCGCTTGAGAAAATCACTTGCCGTTAATATGTCGCCCCGACTGTAAGCTTCCCGAAATAGAGAAAGGATTAGATTAAACGGGGGCGTTTGAAAATCTATTTCGTGAAGCTCACTCAAAACGTAATGACACAGCGTAATGCCAGGCTCTAATTCACGTGACCCGTAGTTGATTAACAGCCGAATACACTCTTCTTCCTGGTAGGATATAGGGCTTCGAGCAGTTGAGGTGCGTGAACTGAATGGCAATGGAGCATCCACTGGATCACTCACACCATGAGTCCTCTCCTGACCAATCCTCGCTTCTGCTAATAACGCATCGATGTCGGCAAATCCATCCATCGGTGGGTTAATAGTAACTGTCTGCTGGCGTTCCTGGCGGTCTGACTCCTTTCTGTTCTGCTCCTGCTGTTTTCTGAGTAACCGGTTTATCTCAGTGATTACGGTTTGCTCACTAACGTGGAATACCTGCGCTACGCGCTGGGATAATGTCTGGCGTTTGAGGGGATCTGGTATTTTAGTAATGCTGGCGCATACGTCCGATATGCCCTCCGCTCTTTTAAGCGGGTCGTCACCGGCTTCGGTTAACCACTGGCCGGCCTTAAAATCAATAAAGTCTTTAGCCTGATAGCGTACGTACTCCTTAAATTTCTCAGCGCCCACTTTGTGGACGTAACTATCAGGATCTTCACCATTAGGCAGGAGCAGCAATCGGAGATTAAGCCCCTCTTCCAGTACCATATCCAGTCCACGAAGCGCTGCTTTTATGCCAGCTGCGTCGCCGTCATAGAGGATGGTAATGTTAGACGTAAAGCGGGAAATAAGCCGAATCTGTTCGGTCGTTAGTGACGTGCCAGAGGAGGCTACTACGTTTTTGATGCCTGCCTGATGAAGGGATATAACATCGGTATAGCCTTCGGTCAGGTAACACACATCCTCAAGCCGGATAGTCTGTTTGGCTTGGAAAATGCCATATAGAACCTGACTTTTATGGTAAACTGGCGTTTCGGGCGAATTAAGGTATTTGGGCTGCGTCTTATCCGCTTTTAATATCCGTGCCCCAAAGGCAATGACCCGGCCTGATACGTTGTGTATGGGAAACATAACTCGTCCCCGAAACCGATCAAATACTTTGTTCTCTCCACCGGCAGTATTCTCCTTATTGAGTATCAATCCTGCTTTCTCGAGCAAGTCGCGATTGTATCCGCGACGGGTACCTTCCTGCAAGAGCGCATCCCACTTATCGAGACTGTAACCTAATTCGAACGCATCAATAGTAGGGTTTGTAAAGCCGATTTCCCGGAAATAACTCAGGCCAATACTTTTACCTTCTTCGGTCGTCTGGAGCGCATTCTGAAAAAACGTTTTGGCAAAATTGAGAACGATGTGTAGGCTTTCCCGCTCGTTTTGACGGAGCTGGTCTTCGGATGTCTGCTCTTGTTCAGCAATTTCAATCCCATACTTCTTAGCCAGATATCGCAGCGCTTCGCCATAGCCAATATTCTCAATGTCCATAACAAACTTTACCGCATCGCCCGCCTTCCCACATCCAAAGCACTTATAGATTTGTCGGGTGGGGTTTACATTAAACGAGGGAGACTTTTCATTATGGAAAGGGCAGCAAGCTGTGTAGTTGCTGCCCCGCTTTTTAAGCGAGACAAAATCGCCAACCACCTCCAGAATATCAGCGGCCTGACGAATTCGATCAACTGTTTCTTCGGGTATGCGCATCGACTATGTGGGGTAAACGGTGACGTTCAGGGCAAATTTACGTCGAAAGTTCAGGTGTCGGCGGATAGAACCGTTTTCAAAATGTATTTGATAAAATGTTCATGCTACGGTTGTAGGTAATAACTATTTGGAAGTCAAAGCATTGTGCGGAATTATAATTAAATCAACCCTCTATAACCATGAAACACAACTTACTTATTAAAATTAGATATTGCTCTAGGCTGGTACAGTTTGCTGGGTTAAACAGCTCCCTATTTTTGGTGTTGCTGATTTTGTTATCACTACTGGAGGCCTGCCGACAGCAGCCTGACGATATGGTACAACCGGTTACGTCGAACGGCAAAACGGCCGACCAGTACAGCGCCGATGTTGCAACTCAATGGAGTGCACTACAGTTAAAATTAGCCCAGACTACGGCTGGAAATACGCCCCCTGTTGTATCAAGGGCACTTGGGTATGCCGGTTTAACCTTATACGAAGCCATTGTACCGGGCCTGCCCACCCATCGTTCATTGGCGGGGCAACTTAATGGGCTAACCGCACTACCCACACCCCAAGCGAATCAGGAGTATAACTGGTCCTTAAGTGCCAATGCGGCTGAGGCAACCATAGTCAGGGGCCTATGGGCTAATACGTCCGATGCCAATAAGAAAACAATTGATTCACTGGAAACGGCTTTGTTGACGAACGTGGGAAAAGGGCTCTCTGTGGATGTTGTGACACGGTCTGTAAATTTTGGGAAGAGTATCGGTGATGCCGTGTTTGCTTATTCCAAAACTGACGGTGGTCATGAAGCTTACACGCGCAATTTCCCGGCCAGCTACGTAGTGCCCACCGGTGCTGGACTTTGGCTTCCAACCAGTACCCAGCTTACTCCAATGCTGCCAACTTGGGGACAGAACCGCTCATTTGTGACAGCCAATGCCACCACTGATGCACAGGAGCCAATTACCTACTCAGCCCTGACGAATTCCCCATTTTTTGGGCAGGCGATGGAGGTATACACAACGGGTAAGAACCTGACAGCGGATCAAAAAGAGATTGCGCTCTTTTGGGCCGACGATGCAGGCAAGACTTTTACCCCTCCTGGTCATGGTGTTTCCATTGCTACCCAACTACTTCAGAAGGAGAAAGCAACGCTGGCCCAGGCGGCAGAAATACTCGCTAAAATTGGGATGGCTACTACCGATGCCTTTATTGCCTGCTGGCGGTGTAAATACCGGTTTAACGTAATACGGCCCGTTTCCTTTATCAATCAGGCGATTGACCCGCTCTGGCAACCGCTACTAGCTACGCCCCCGTTTCCCGAACATACCTCGGGTCACTCCAGCGGCTCGGGGGCGGCGGCCCTGATTCTGGAAGACCATTTTGGACCAAATTATTCCTTTACCGATCACTCACACGATACACGCGGTTTTATAGCGCGTTCGTTTAAATCATTCCGCGAGTACAGCGAAGAAGCGGCTCTTTCCCGGCTCTACGGAGGTATTCACTATCGGCATGCCAACGAGCAGGGTTTGATTAATGGGCGACGTATTGCTCAGAACGTACTGGCGTTAGGGTGGAAGAAATAGTCCAATCAATACGGGTTGGTGGTTGAGGAAATATAGATGATTTTTATAAATACATCTCCTCAACCACCAACCCGTATTGATTGGAATTAATAAGCCCTTACGAGTTTACCTTCCATGAAATTTACAAAGGCTTTATTCACTACGTTGTTGCCGCCAGGCGTAGGATAGTTACCGGTGAAATACCAGTCGCCAGCGTGGTTTGGGCATGCAATGTGCAGGTTCTCGACCGTTTGGTACACGACCGCTACTTCCGCCTTCAAATCAGAAGGGGTCACAATCTGCGCTATTTTACGTGAAAGTTCGTCGTGTGAAAAAGGCTCAAACAACGCCTTTACGTAATTCTGTTCTGTCGCATTGCCCGATTCAATGGCTGCAACGCACTGAGCGTAGACTTCATCCACAATGTATTCCTGCTCTCGTTCGCGCAGGAGTTCCATTGCTGCCCTAAATCCTACGAATTCCTTGAACTTAGACATATCAATGCCGTAACAGTCTGGAAAACGTATTTGTGGAGCTGATGAAACAATGATGATTTTTTTAGGACCGAGCCGATCCAGCATGCGCAAGATGCTCTTTTCGAGCGTTGTGCCACGGACGATAGAATCGTCGACTACCACTACGTTATCTTTGCCTTTCTTGATTACCTCAAAGGTTGTGTCATAAACGTGTGCCACCATATCGTCGCGCTGGGCGTCGTCGGCAATAAACGTACGTAATTTCACATCCTTGGATACTAATTTTTCGATACGTGGGCGGAAGGACAAAACCCGGTCGAGTTCCTGTTCGAACAGGATACCCTCCATAATGGCTTTCTTCCGTTGCTTATACAGATACTCCTCCAATCCCTCAACCATCCCGAAAAAAGCTGTTTCGGCGGTGTTGGGGATGTAGGAGAAGACGGTGTTTTCTAAATCATAATTAATCTCTTTGAGAATCTGCGGAACCAGGAGTTTTCCCAGCGTTTTACGCTCGTTATAGATGTCTGGGTCTGTGGCCCGGGAGAAATATATCCGCTCGAAACTGCATGACCGCTTCTCAATGGGCTTCACAAATTGTTGCTCGGCGTACTCACCATGTTTGTCAATGATCAGCGCATGGCCCGGCTGAACTTCCTGAATCTCGCTGTACTCAACATTAAACGCCGTTTTGATAGCGGGTTTCTCGGACGCCACCACGACGACTTCATCATCGGCGTAGTAATAAGCAGGACGAATACCCGCCGGGTCGCGGGCGACAAAGGCTCCACCATAGCCCGTCATTCCTACCATTGCATAGCCACCGTCAAAATCGCGGCAGGAACGGTGCAGCACACGCTGGATGTCCAGATTTTCTTCAATGATGTCCGACAGATCAGGATTTTCATAAATTCCTTTAAATCGGTCGAATACGCGTTGATTTTCTTCGTCCAGAAAGTGGCCAATTTTTTCCATCACGGTAACCGTATCAACCTTCTCTTTGGGATGCTGGCCCAGTGAAACCAGTTTCCCAAAGAGGCTGTCCACGTTGGTCATGTTGAAATTGCCCGCTATCACAAGATTTCGGCTTCGCCAGTTGCTCTGACGTAACATGGGGTGGCAATTTTCAATTTCATTGGCTCCATGGGTGCCGTAGCGCAGGTGGCCCATCCAAACCTCTCCCGTAAAAGCAACGTTCTCCTGGAGCCAGCGGGCATCCTTAGCCTTATCTTTATTACCCTTTAGGGCTTTCCTGAATTTTTTGGCTACTTTCTCGAAGATATCCGTAACGGGTCGCTGATCGACAGACCGGTAGCGACTGATGTAGCGGCTACCGGGGGGGACATCAAGCTTGATGTTGGCAATGCCGGCTCCGTCCTGACCCCGGTTTACCTGCTTTTCCATGAGCAGGTAAAGCTTATTAGCCCCATAAAGGGCCGTACCATACTTATCGATATAATATTGATACGGTTTGCGGAGCCTGATAAGGGCAATGCCGCACTCATGTTTGATGGCGTCGCTCATGAGGGTGGCGCCGAAGCGCATTTATTTTTAGTTGTATCGAAGTAACGGGCCTCTCCCGAAAAGGGTTCGTCCGATAGAGTTGGTAAAGGTAGGGAAGGGCAGGGTTATTACCCAATTGATTTATGCTGCCCCACTTAGATCGTAACCACCTATGGTACCCGTGCAGTTGGCAAAAAGTGAATACTACGGCTATGTTGATTCGTTCAGGTATTATTTGCCCTAAAATTACTTTGACTAGACAAACGCTAAAACCGTTTCTGAGCATGAAAGCCAATCGACGTCAATTTATTCAAACCTTGTCTGCGGCTTCCGCCCTGGCTGCTACAAAAGGCATTGCCCGCCCGCTGGGTCTGACATATATCCCCAATCTAAAACGTATCGGCCCGAACGATAAGATCAGGATTGCTACCATTGGGATGGGTATTCAGGGGAATTACGATACAATGGCAGCTCTGCGTAACTCTGACATAGAGTTAGTCGGTGTAGCCGATCTGTATACAGGCCGACTCGAACACGCTAAAACTGCTTTTGGCAAAGACAAAACCCTGTTTACCACCCGCGACTACCGCGAGGTACTGGCCCGGCCCGATGTAGACGCGGTGCTGGTTGTAACGCCAGATCACTGGCATGACCACATTACCATTGCTGCCCTTAAGGCCGGTAAACACGTTTACTGTGAGAAGCCCATGGTGCAGCACATCAATGAAGGTAAAGCCGTGATTGACGCCTGGAAAAAATCGGGTAAGACCATGCAGGTGGGCAGCCAGCGTATTAGCAGTGCGGCTTTTATAGAGGCCAAACGGCTGGTACAGGCAGGCGACATTGGTACTATCAACTACATCGAATCCAACAGCGATCGCTTTAACGCCATTGGAGCCTGGAATTACTCGGTGCCACCCGATGCCTCTCCTGCTACGGTTGACTGGGACCGGTTCTTGGGCGATGCTCCCAAACGACCGTTCGACGCAAACCGGTTTTTTCGGTGGAGAAATTACAAAGACTACGGCACGGGTGTGGCGGGGGACCTGTTCATTCATCTCATTACGGGTGTTCACTTCGTAACCAACACCCTGGGTCCAACGCGGGTGTACTCATCGGGCAACCTTGCCTACTGGAAAGAGGGCCGTGACGTACCCGACATTATGACGAGCGTAATGGACTACCCGAAAACTGACCAGCACGACGCGTTCCAGATGGTGCTCCGGGTGAACTTCGCCAATGCGGGCAAGATCAGCAACGTAACGCGGATCATTGGTAACGAAGGGCAAATAGAATTTTCGGAAGACAATCTGATCCTGACCAAAAAGAAATTGCCGGCTGCGCCTGGCTATGGTGGATACGACAGCTTCTTTACATTCACGCCCGAGGTTCAGGAGGAATTCAAAAAGCAATACGATGCCAAATACCCCGCTGAAACCCGTACTGCTGAACCTGCTAAGGAAGTGCGGTTCGATGCGCCGAAAGACGACGATGCCCATGCCAAACATTTCGCCGATTTTTTCAAAAATGTTCGGGCAGGTAGCCAGGGCACTATCGAAGACCCCGTGTTTGGTTTCCGGGCTGCCGCACCGGTGCTGGCCAGCAACAAAAGTTATTTTGAACAAAAAGTAGTGTACTGGGGCCCCGTCACCATG
>JAQBNX010000273.1 GCA_028288385.1 Spirosoma sp. | reverse complement strand
CCCTTATCTTCATGTTGCTATGCTTGTTCTTCTCAGTGGGCCTGCATCCCCTGGGCGCACGCTGGATTCAGGAGCACTTTCTCACGCTCGATCCTGAGCAGGAAACTTACAGCTACTACGGCAGAATGAACGGACCAAACATGAACGTTGGTTTCCATAATGAACACCACGACTTTCCGTCAATTCCCTGGAACAAACTACCCGAAATCAAAAAATCGGCTCCGGAATATTACGAAACGCTTAAGTACCACACGTCCTATGTCCGGTTGTTTTTCCGCTTTTTGTTCGATCAGGAAATATCGCTCTACTCACGTATTGTTCGTAAGGAGCGAGGTCGCGTAACGCTCGCCGATCAGTCAAAGCCGGATATGGAGATGATTCAGGCGCAGTAAGCTCAATTTGTTTGGCTTCTAACGTAGGTCATAACTAACGACACTACGTATAGTATCTGGTAGTTAATAAATCTAATCTGATGGACTACGGAAAGCCAATTATTTAGCCAATATTAGCGATTATGATAATCTCTAAGTAAAGAAAAAGCCCCGGCAGTGATTCTCTGCCGGGACTTTTTCTTTACTTAGTTTTTGTCTTTAATTCAGGGCATAAATTTTTGTTTGCCCATATCCAAAAACGCTACAAAATTCTCGATACTTCGGTCGTAATTTTTAGGTGCAGCCAACAAATCGCCATTACTGTCGACCAGACAGTAATGGGGCTGGGCATTGTTGTTGTATTTGGTGATTTGCAAATCTGCATTTTGAGCACCAATCGTTTTTTTGACCCTACTATCATAGGTAGACGTGTACCAGTCTGCCTCGGGGAGTTCGGTTTTATCGTCAACGTACAAAGCCAGTAATACGTAGTCGTTTTGCAGGCGAGCCATCACGGCGGGGTCAGACCATACACGAGCTTCCATTTCCCGGCAGTTTACGCAGCCATGGCCTGTGAAGTCAATAAATACGGGCTTGTTTACTTTTTTAGCGTAAGCAAGAGCTTGCTTGTAATCGAAAAACCCCTGCAAACCACGTGGCATTCGAAACAGGTCAGCATACTTGGGCGTCTCGCTTAGCTGGTTCTGGACAGAACCGCTGGAAGTCGTTAGCGAATTGTGTAGGCTAAAATCCTGGGATGTTTCAGGTGGCAGATAACCCGATAGCGCCTTTAATGGCGCACCCCATAGCCCCGGCACCATATACACTACAAAGGCAAACGTAGCAATGGCCATTAGTAAACGGGGAATACTGACAACCTTTGTTTCGCTGTCATGCGGCAGGCGTATTTTGCCTAAAAAGTAAAAGCCAATCAAGGCGAAAATAACGATCCATAGTGACAGAAACACCTCACGATCGAGCAGATTCCAGTGATACACCTGGTCGGCTACGCTCAGGAACTTGAGTGCCAGCGCAATCTCCAGAAAGCCCAGCACTACCTTAACCGAGTTGAGCCAGCCACCCGATTTAGGCAGGCTTTTTAGCCATTGTGGGAAAGCGGCAAACAACGTAAACGGAATGGCAAAAGCTGATGAGAAAGCCGCCATGCCGATGATTGGTTTTATGATCTCTCCACCGGCCGAAGCCACCAATAAACTACCGACAATTGGACCGGTGCAGGAGAATGATACAAGCACCAGTGTAAAGGCCATGAAAAATATGCCTACAATGCCGCCTTTTTCCGATTGGGCATCTGCCCGGTTAATGAGTGAGTTAGGCAGGACAATCTCGAATAAACCTAGAAATGACAACCCGAAAATAAAAAAAGCGGCAAAAAACAAGACGTTTGGCAGCCAGTGCGTACTGACAAAATTCGCAAAAGCCGGGCCGTTAAACCGCGATATGACCGTGCCGATCAAGACATAGATGCCAACGATAAAGGCCCCGTACAAAACCGCTTTCCACTGCCCACCCTGCTGATTCGTAAAAAAACTTACCGTGGCCGGAATAATGGGAAACACGCAGGGCGTTAGTAAGGCCACCAACCCTGAGAGGAATGCCGCGACAATAAAACCCCAAAGCGATCCATCAACGCCGGTAGCTGTTTCATTTAAAGTCTGCTGAGGGAGCGTAACAGCCTTCTTAATCGTTTCATCGGTTGAGGTGTTTGGCTGGCCTGCGGCCACCGATGGCGATGAAGGTGAAGTCCCAATCGTAGTTTGCGTCACTGTTTCCGGAGCAGCCGATGTTCCTTTTGGAACCGACGCTTGGGCAACGACTGCCTGTTTAGACCCATCAGCAACACCAGCACTGATACGGGCAGAAAATTCTGCTTCGGCGGGGGGCAGGCACGTACCGTCTTTGTCTGAACACGCCATATATTCCACCGTGCCGTTGAAAACAACATTAGGCTTCAGTAATTTCAACTTCTGAATAAATAGAGCTTTCCCCGAAAACTGACGGATTTTCGTGTTCCATACTGCTTCAAATTTTTCTTCGACGCCCACTGGGACTGGCTCACCCACACGTTGCCAGGCATCCGAGGAGACGAATTTAAAACTTGTGGGCAGAGGACCAATGTTAGGGTCCAGGTCATTTGAATAGATGTGCCAGTCGCCCGAAATAATGGCCTGAATAGTGACGCTGACTACATCGCCCACCTTAACAGGCTGTTTGGGTAAGCTGGCCGACCAGACAGTAGGATCTTTATGTATTTGGGCAAACGTGGCTAGCGGCATCAACAACCAGACTACCAGCGCAACTATTGATTTCATTTCGCGTTTGAAACGTGATGATTTTTCAGAAGAACAAGTTTTAGTCGAAAACATTTCCAAAAATACAGCATCCTCGTCGTCACTCAGCAGTTAGGTCAGCATAAGCGCTCTTAAAACGAACGCCCGGCCAAATGGCCGGGCGTTTCCACTATTATCCGATGACAAAGCTATTCGATTTAATAGCTAAAGAGCACGGGGTTTAGTTTATCCTGTGGGTGGCTACCAACGGGCACGTTGGCCAGCCATTTTGCCCAGTCAGCGACCTGAAACTGATTACGTGGCTCCGTAATAATCTGGTCTTTGTCCATATAAATCATGGTCATTACTTTTCGCGGGTGGCTGGAAAGGTTCGGTCCAGCCCGGTGATAGGTCCACCCTGCATGGTAACTAACCTCGCCAAGATCGAATGGAGTATCATTCATAGGAAAGTTACGTTGCCGAAGTTCATTGGCCAGAACCGCTTCGCTGTCGTCGCTAATTTCGAGGTTCCTTCCTATGTCAACATGCTGGCTTCCTTCGGCAAAGGCCAGGGGTCCCATTTCCATAGGTGTTTCTTGAAGAGGAATCCAAACCGTTACTGTATTAGGAGACTCTAGTGGCCAGTAAAACTGGTCGGCATGCCAGGGTGTAATCCCACCTGACGGTTCTTTATATAAAGCCTGGTCATGGTAGAGCCTGACACCCTGAACACCCATCAAATCAGCCGCAATTTTGGCGAGCCGGGGGGAGAAAACAAACTCTTTTGCTTGCTCATCTTCCTGCCACAGGTTCATAACCTGCAGGAACGCCCGTTCGTAGGTAGTACGCTCCTCCATCGGCTTTATGAGCGTGTTAAGCCGAAAAACAAGTTTTGTAATAATGTCACCGTAGTAGTGCAGTACGGCGGGACTAAGAACCTGCTTCAGTTTAACATACCCATTACGGCGGTAAAAATCGATTGCATCCGGGCTAACGGCGTAAGGTAATGCCAATTCCTGGGCCAATGTGTCTTGCTGAATAGTTGCTTCCATTTATAAAGGTATCCTGCCGGATTATACATATTCGGCGCTAGAATAAGACAAAAGTAAGCAGGGATAGAGAGTAAAAGAAAGAATGAATTAGCTAATTTATGTGTAATTTTGACCGCTATCCTTTATTCCTCAGCAGCGATACGTCAAAATAGCGCATCAAATGAAAGCTCTATTTGAAAAAATTACGATTAGCGAACAAAATTCATTACTGGTACGCCGATTTCAGCAACCTCAATTCGATGTACCCTGGCACTACCACCCCGAGTATGAACTGACGTATATTATTCGGGGCGATGGTCGTCGGTTCGTGGGCGATCATGTAGAATCATTCGTGGCCGGTGACCTTATTTTAATCGGCCCTGACATGCCTCATTTCTGGCGGAGCGACGAGGATTACTATCAAAGTGAGTCGACGCTGGAAGCGGAATGGGTAGTCGTGCAGTTTCCAGTTGCATTCACGCAGAACGTACTAACGAATTTGCCCGAAGCGCGTGCCGTAGCAGATTTATTAAATAAGGCTCGCTACGGAGTCAGATTTAGCCCAGTGGTATCGGCACTGGTGGCACCAGCAATAGAAGAACTGACCAGCCAAACCGGTTTAAAACAGGTGCTCAGTGTTCTGCACATTCTGGATCAGTTAGCCGCCGATCAAACAGCTCAGTTACTGGCAAGCGATGGGTGCCAGCTGGCTCCCGGCACGGCCGAAACCGAGCGAATGAAGCGGGTATTTGAATTTATACTCAACCATTTTCGGGAGGAAATCCGGGTTGAGCAGATAGCGTCGATAGCCGGTTTAGCGCCGGCTGCTTTCTGCCGATACTTTAAACGACGAACCCGCAAATCATTTGTCGAATACCTCAATGAACTGCGCATTGGCCACGCCCGGAAACTTCTCACTAATGTCGATTTAAGTGTGGGGCAGATTGGGCAGGAATGTGGTTTTAACAACATTTCGCATTTTCATCGACAATTCAAACTGCATACCGGCATGACCCCACTTCGGTACCAGACGGTGTCGCTAAAAAAATAAAGAACAGAGGCTATTGACCCATTAGATGGGGTCAAAAATCTTCCTCATCCTAGCATTTTCTCCTGTACCTTTGTATCCTAACTAGTTGTTTAGCGCTTTGCCTAGACGACAAATTATTTGAATATAAAACCTGCTTGCAGCAATGACGACCGAAACCATTAGCGTACGTGATACACAGGTATTTAATCTGATAGCTCACGAACAACACCGGCAGGAGTCGGGCATTGAACTGATCGCATCCGAAAACTTCGTGTCGCCCGCCGTCATGGAAGCAGCCGGAAGCGTACTAACCAATAAGTATGCCGAAGGTCTTCCTGGTAAACGCTACTACGGAGGCTGCGAAGTGGTGGACCAAATCGAGCAGATAGCCATCGACCGGGCTAAAGAGCTCTTCGGCGCTACGTGGGTGAACGTACAGCCACATTCAGGGGCCAATGCCAACACCGCTGTTTTTGTTGCTTGCCTGCATCCGGGTGACACCATCCTGGGTTTTGACCTTAGCCACGGTGGACACCTAACTCACGGTTCGTCGGTTAATATTTCTGGAAAATACTTCCGGCCGACATTCTATGGTGTAGAGCGCGAAACGGGTGTTATTAACTACGACGTAGTGGAAGAAACCGCCAAGCGGGAACGCCCCAAAATGCTTATCTGTGGCGCTTCGGCCTACAGTCGTGACTGGGACTACAGACGCCTGCGAGCCATCGCTGATGAGGTAGGCGCGTTGCTGCTAGCCGATGTATCGCATCCGGCGGGCCTGATTGCCAAAGGACTACTCAACGACCCGCTCGATCACGCCCACATCGTAACAACGACGACCCACAAAACCCTGCGGGGAACACGGGGTGGCATGATTATGATGCGAAATGATTTTGAAAACCCGCTCGGCATTAAAACGCCAAAAGGCGAAACACGGTTGATGTCGTCGCTGCTCGATTCCGGCGTTTTTCCGGGTACACAGGGAGGGCCATTGGAACATATAATTGCCGCTAAAGCCGTTGCTTTTGGCGAAGCCCTGACCGATGACTTTTACGATTATGCGTTACGGGTAAAAGCCAACGCGCAGGCAATGGCCAGAGCATTCACAGATCGGGGCTACGCGATCATTTCAGGAGGAACTGACAATCACCTCATGCTGATTGATCTGCGCTCGAAGGGCCTGACGGGTAAATTAGCAGAGAATACGCTTATCAAAGCCGACATCACGATTAATAAAAACATGGTACCCTTCGATGACAAATCCCCGATGGTAACGTCTGGAATGCGCGTTGGAACGGCAGCGATGACGACGCGGGGTCTGAATGAATCGGATATGGAGCAAATTGTCGTATATATTGACCGGGTGCTGATGAACCACGATGACGCGGCTACACTAACAACCGTAAAAGAAGAAATCAACGAGTGGATGAAAGCATTTCCGCTCTACAAAAGTTAAGCTTACAAGTACCAGAGGGTGAAAGAGTGAAAGAGCGGTTGGCCAGTTCTCGCACCTTTTCACTCCGCACCGGCGGCCCGGTTTCACTCTTTCACGCGTTCAAACAATGCCACTCGACCAACTGACTGACGACGAAATTGATCTGGAAGGAAAGGAAATGTCCTTTCTGGACCATCTGGAAGAACTCCGCTGGCACATTATTCGGGCGGTAGGTTCTATATTCTTTTTTGCCATTCTCGCGTTTATTTTCATCAAAGAGATTTTCGACGCCGTCATTCTGGCTCCGGCCCGGCCCGACTTCTGGACGTACCGGCAGATGTGCAAACTATCGGATGCGACTGGCTACGCTGATTTGTGCGTCAAAAAACTTGACTTTACGTTGCAGGCCCTGGGCGTATCGGATCAGTTCACAATGGCGCTGACCTCATCCGTAATAATTGGCCTTTGCTTCGCCTTTCCTTATGCCTTCTGGGAGGTATGGCGATTTATTAAGCCTGGGCTGAAAATAACCGAGAAGAAGGCCGCACGCGGAGCAGTATTTTACGTTTCCATGCTGTTTTTGATGGGGTTGTTTTTTGGTTATTACATCGTTTCTCCCCTAGCCATCAACTTTTTGGCTAACTACCAAATCACGCCCGAAATCAAAAATCAGTTCGACATTACGTCGTATATCGGTATTCTGGCTACGCTCTCACTGGGTTGCGCTCTTGTGTTTCAGATGCCAATGGTAGCTTTTGTGCTGTCTAAGGTGGGTATTCTGACCCCAAAGTTTATGCGTGAATACCGCAAGCATGCCTGGATCGTGATTCTAGTTGTGGCTGGTATCATTACTCCTTCGCCCGACATTTACAGTCAGGTACTGGTTGCTCTACCACTCGCCATGCTATATGAAGTGAGTATCCTGGTGTCGCGCTCTATTGAGCGGGCACGGCAGAAAGAGCACCGCGAATTAATGCAATCCTAGGTATAGTTAGTTTCCGGCGTGGAATTTTGCATCTAACATTTAAACAGCGTGTCTAAAACGCATTTTCTGCTTTTGGACACGCTGTTTAAATGTTAGACGTTATGGTTCATCCGCCAAGCGGTATTATTAGTGTGTCAGTGCATCACACCTGAGCCAGTTTGTTCCGTAAGTACATGTCCACGAGCACCAGAGCAGCCATTGCTTCGACAATGGGTACAGCCCTGGGCACAACACAAGGATCATGTCGTCCCTTTCCCGACACTGTTACAGGTTGACCGTGTACATCAACGCTGTCCTGATCCTGCATG
>JAQBNX010000271.1 GCA_028288385.1 Spirosoma sp. | reverse complement strand
GGCTGTGTTATTCTGACCTTTCAGCAATTTGCCGGTATCCGTCTCGCGGTCTTTGCGTGTTTTCAGGTCGACACCGTCTATTTTCAGGATTTCATCACCAATGCGGAGGCCCGACTTTTCGGCCGGTGTGCCTTCATAAATCATCAGGACGATATTTCTGTCCTGCCGATGCCCAATAAGTGCGCCAATGCCGTTGTAGCGCCCGGTGGTCATGGTCATGTAATCCTCGATTTCATCCTCAGCGAAGAAGTTTGTATACGGGTCGAGGGCTTTTAGCATTCCGTCAATGCTGGTTTTGACCATCCGGTTCGGGTTGATCTCATCGACGTAATACAGGTTCAGTTCCTTGAACAGCGATGCGTAGATGTCGAGGTTACGGGCTATCTCGAAGAAGCGGTCATCGGTTTTAAACGCGAAAAAACCGATGCTGCCTGCCACAAGGGCCGACGAAGCGAGGAGCGTAAGGCGTTTGGGAAGGCGCATGGTTAATGGACGTATTGCCGAATCTCCAGATACGGCTGTATCAACTGTTTGCTAGGGCCAAATCTGGAGATTCGGCACTCAAAGTTTCTTCAACGCTAATTTCATACCTTTTTCTATCTCTTCAAACGAAATTATCTGTTTAGCCGTATACAGAAATGCGATAGAGGCCGGGCTGGATTTAATGGGTCCGGTGCCATTGGGGGCCAGGCTCGTTTTGTTGAGCCGGTAGGCTTCGCGGACCCGTCGACGAATGAGGTTTCGATCAACGGCGCGTTTAAAGGTGCGCTTGGGTACGGTAATGACGATGGCGGGCCAACCAGGGGGGCTTTCCGGATCCTGCGGTAGGTAAAGCACCCGAAATGGAAAAAGGTAGAACGTTTGGGCCAAACCTGGCTGACCCGACGCACTACCTTTTTTAAATAATTCACCCAGCACTTTTTTGCTGCAAAGCCGCTCCGATTTGGTAAAGGTTTGCTGCATTGGCCGGGTAGCTGGTCTGTAATCGAAGATCAGGCAACAGGCTTAGTAGTCAGCTTCACATCAGCTACTTTCAACCTACTTTGCTGCCTCTTACCAACTAATTACATTTTAAACCGTTCGCCTTTCTTCTCGTCCGAAACGGTGAGTTTGTGGCGGCCTTTGGCACGACGGCGGGCCAGCACCTGGCGGCCATTGGCCGTAGACATCCGCTCGCGGAAGCCGTGCTTGTTTTTCCGCTTCCGGTTTGATGGTTGATACGTTCTTTTCATGATATATGTGTGCTGAAACCCTTGTTTTCAAATGAGTTCGCAAAGATAGCTGAATGGACTTAGTTTACCAAGCCTCTATTCAAGATGTGGCTTCACTAGGGGCCAGCAGTATGCTAACTAATAAAGGAATTTAACTAAACGATACCCGGTTGGCTTTGTTACACCGCTACATACTCCTCATTTTTTGATTGCTCATGCAGTATCGCCTGTCTGCCGACCGTATCGATGGCCCACCTACCGCCGGACCGCTCACTTCTGCTCATTTCATTGCTGTTGAAGCCCGGCTAACCGATGTCGTTACGTCCTCCGTTGAACTTCAACTGCCCGCCTGGCGACCGGGTCGTTATGAACTCCAGCACTTTGCCAAAAACATTCAGCGATTTGCCGTTGTCGACGGGGCAGGACAGCCATTACCATTCCAAAAAATCACAAAAGACCGCTGGCTGGTGCATACGAATGATGCATCGGAACTGACAATACGCTATAATTACTATGCTCTGCTGCCAACGCCCAATCAACTGAATGCGGGTAGCAGTTTTGTGAGCGATACACTGCTGTATGTTAATCCGGTGAATCTGTGTGTGTATGCTGAGGGACGCCTGAACGAACCCTGTACGCTCGAACTAGGCATTCCGGATGGCTGGGTGGTGGCCTGTGGCCTGCAACAGGTAGGTAATAAAACGCTCCGGGCCGCCGACTTTTACGAACTGGCTGACTGTCCTCTGATGGCTGCGCCCGTCATGCAGCATGTTCAGTATGAGGTAGACGAAACTCAATTTCACGTCTGGATTCAGGGGGGGCGACGCACTGATGGTGCCCTGACGTTCGATGCTTACCAGATCGTACGGGATTTCAGTCTTTTTTCTGAGAAACAGATGGCGCTGTATGGCGAATTTCCCGAGCGCGACTATCACTTTCTAACCCTGATTTTGCCAGTGGCTCACTACCACGGCGTTGAGCACCGTAACTCGACGGTTCTCGTGCTCGGGCCGAATGACGAAGGTGAAGGGCTATATCAGGATTTACTGGGCGTGGCGTCGCACGAGTTATTCCACGCCTGGAACATCATTCGCATTCGGCCCATCGAATTGTTGCCGTACGATTTCACGAAAGAGAACTATTTCGAAACCTGCTTCGTCGCCGAGGGCGTTACTACGTACTATGGTGACTTAATCCTGTGTCAGTCGGGCGTGTTTGATGAAGCTGCGTATCTGAAAGAGTTACAGGTGCTGTTCAAACGTCATTTTGAAAACAACGGCCGGGCAGCCCAGTCGTTGACTGAATCATCATGGGATTTGTGGCTGGATGGTTATGAAAAAGGCGTTCCCGACCGTAAGGTGTCCGTGTACCACAAAGGGGCAATTGTTGCCATGATACTGGACCTGCATATCCGCCGATTGACCAATCATGCCCGTTCGTTAGACGACGTAATGCGCACCATGTGGGAACGTTTTGGTAAGCCCTTTGTTGGCTATACCTTGGCCGATTACCGCGCCGTAACCGAGTCTTTTGCGGGCGAGTCGCTGGAATGGTACTACGATCTGTGCATTTTTGGAAATCTGCCGCTCGAATTCAAGTTAAACGAATATCTGGCGTGGGTTGGTTTACAAATCGTTGATGAGGAAACGAGGTTTGACCAGCCCGGTGGCATCCGGCTAATGGAACTGGATGACGAATTGGGCTGGCAGCAGCGGGCAAAGTGGTTAGGTAGTAATCCGATGAGTAGGCCTTCTAAGAAACAGATTTCAGATAAGACTATTGGTAAAAATATAGTGGCGAAGTAAGCAATAGAAATTAATTAAAGTCTCAGGACGAAAAATGCCGCAGACAGGCTTTTGGATAAAACTCCTGGATTAACCGATTTATAAGCAAATCAACTGCTTATACAGCCGATAAAATTCAGGTAGAACTGATATCAGTTATGTGTTTTCACTACGAATCAGTAAATATTGAATTAAAAATTTCCGCTTAATAAGTTCGCAAAACCAGGTAGGTTAACAATTGGTATCTTAGCCGACGTATACGCATACTACGTTACAAAGTGATGATACCAGCAACTTTATTACGCTTCATACTTATCATAGGACTCCTTATTGGCTTCGGACTATTTAGCCAACTGTTGGTCCACCTGGCAGAAGTGGGCCGACAAGGACGCTTTTCATTACGTGAAGCTATACTGATTGGGGGTAGCTGTATCTATGTATACGGTGCCGTCACTTTTATAGACAACAAGAAAGACGATCTTTTCGAATAAATCTTAGCCTTGGTCATTTAAAAACGGTTACTCAGTATAGTCCAGTTCTTTGCCATATGTTTCTTCAATGGCGGACAGGCACCAGAAGCCAAGAGCAAAACAGACGACCGCTACTACGGCACCGGCCCCCAGCACACCAATGGCCGGCTTCAGCGCCTGGAACACCGGAATGGTTAGTAACGTAGTAGCCCGGACGTTGTTGGCAACCGATGTAGTGGCCGTGGCCCGGAGGTTGGTGCCAAAGCTCTCGGCCGTAACCGTAAGAAACATGGCAATGTAGCCGATACTGAACCCCATGCCCATGCAAACGGCGTAGAAGGTGCTGGCTGAACGAATGCCGCCAAACAGGTATATACCCACGAATAGCAAGGTCAGACTCATCATCAGCCCAATTGCTTTCCGGCGCGACCGCAGCCACTGGCTAATCAGTCCGCTGACTAGGTCGCCTGTTACGGTACCCACATACGTGAACATGACGCAACGCCCCGGCTGAATGGCCTCGGGGATGCCAAGTGCCTGCCCGAATTCGTTGGCAAATGTAGCCAGGATGCCAATGACTAGGTAAGTAGGAAGGGCCATCCCCATACACCGCAGGTAACGCAACAGCCGTTCGCGTCCCTGAAATAAAGCCCAGAAATTTCCCCGCACAACGCCCGTTTGCTGCGCCCGCTTAAACATGCCCGACTCCAGCACACTCACCCGTAGTACAAGCAGCCCTAAACCCAGTCCGCCCCCAATGAAGTAAGTTGTGCGCCAGTCGAATAGCGTAACCGTGAAGTAGGCTACGACCGCCCCCAGCAACCCGACGCTCGCCACGAGCGAGGAGCCATAACCGCGCAGTTCTTTCGGGAGAATCTCGCTGACGAGGGTGATGCCCGCCCCCAGCTCTCCTGCCAGGCCAAGCCCGGCTACAAACCGTAATAGAGCGTAAAGTTGTGGATCACGCACGAAACCGCAGGCAATATTGGCAAGGGAGTAGGTCAGTATGCTGCCAAATAAGACGGACAAACGCCCGCGCTTATCGCCCAATATACCCCACAAAATGCCACCCAGAAGCAGGCCTGCCTGCTGAAAGTTCAGGATGCGTCCGCCAACAAGGGAGGTATCCGTGTCGGACAGACCGAGATCTTTGAGGCTTGGCACCCGCACAATATTAAACAACAGCAGGTCATATACGTCCACAAAATAGCCCAATGCAGCTACGATCACGGGCAAGGCAAACAGAGGACGAAGTGATTGAGATGGGGCAGGAGTCATAAGATAGTCATCACGCAAAAACAGCGATGACATCTTTCCGGAAAGATGTCATCGCTGTTTTTGTAATAGAAATTATAGCAGCGTTACGTTACCAGAAACGGATATACAGGACTGTAATAAGCAGCAGAATAATAGTGGCTAAGGCCGTTGCCGATGGCTGTAGTCGGAACATGCTGGCATCAATGATAAAGGACTTTGGATTGATCAGCGGACCAGCCAGGCTGATTGCCACCATCAGCAGTATTGTAAACACAAACGACCAGCCCATGCAAATCAGAAACGGAATTTCGTAGCCGCCGTTGCCATTGGGGTAAGCCGTGTACAACAGAGTTTCGTGGCCAAACAAGGTAGGGGCGTAGTTGTTAAACAAAACGGCCAGGGCAAAACCACCCAGAATGCCCGCCACAGCCGCCGGACCTGTCGTGCGTTTCCAGAAGAAGCCCAGGATAAACACAGCAAAAATACCGGGACTAAGGTAGCCGGTGTATTTCTGGATAAATGTAAAACCACCCTCACGGCCAATACCTAGGGCATCCTGCCACGTGAGGGCAATGGACAGCAGCATTGCCGCAAAAATGGCGATCCGCCCTACCCATACCAACTGCGTTTGACTGGCATCCTTTTTAATGTACTTCTGGTAGATATCGAGCGTAAAAATCGTTGAGATTGAGTTGGCTTTACCAGCAAGCGACGCCACAATGGCCGCCGTGAGTGCGGCCATCGACAGGCCTTTCAGCCCATTGGGCAGGAACGTCAGAATAGCCGAGTAAGCATTGTCGGCAAGAAGTTTACCTCCCGGTGCCATCTCATTCTGTAGGCTGCCGTTTTTATAGAGCACGTAGGCCGCAATGCCCGGCAACATCACAATAAGGGGCATGAAAATCTTCAGCAACGCAGCAAAAAGTATACCCGTTCGTGCGGTTTTGAGGTCGGCACCGAGGGCACGCTGGGTGATGTACTGATTACAACCCCAGTAGTTTAGATTCACAATCCAGATTCCGGCAAAGTACATGGCAAGTCCCGGCAGGGTTAGGTATTTGTTGATTTCGACCTGTGATGTGTTCGGGCCGGGTTTCTCAAAAATCATGTGAAAGTGATCGTCGGCGTCATTCATCATAGCCGTAAACCCAGCCACAATGTCGTTGCCGAGGCCGAACTTCTCGCTTACGAGCGTCAGCGCGATGTAGGACGTCACCAGCCCACCAATGATGAGCACGGCTACTTGAATAACATCGGTATACCCAATCACTTTCATCCCGCCCAGCGTGATCACGATGGCAAACACACTGAGACCTATAACAATGGGATGAAACGAATCGTCTCCAACTAACGTACTGATAGCCAGAGCGCCCAGAAACAGGATAGACGTAAGGTTAACGAATATATACAAGAACAGCCAGAAAATGGCCATAATCAGGCTGACTGTTTCGTTATACCGCGTTTTCAGAAACTGCGGCATGGTGTAGATGTGGTTCTTGAGGTAAATAGGCATAAACCACACCGCTACAATAATCAGGGCAATAGCTGCAAACCATTCGTACACGGCTACAGCCACCCCGAATGTGAAGCCATTACCGGACATACCAATAAATTGCTCGGCCGATATATTGGAAGCAATCATGGATGCCCCAATGGCCCACCAGGTTAGTGACCCTTCGGCCAGAAAAAAATCTTTTGTGTCAAGCTTTGCGGTGTGTTTTCGCTTGTAAATCCAGTATCCATAAGACGAAACGCCAATAAAATAAAGCAGGAATACGACGTAGTCCGTGGTATTGAGTTGGTTCATTGGTACACGCAGAAAAAAGAGTTGTAGGATTAGCCCGTAAAAAAGCAACTATTTCTTCAAATAGGGACTAATTCAGGCCAAAAATCATTTCTAAAATGATACTATCCGGCTTTGTTTATTCTTCCACAAAATCCATTTCTTTCTCAAACGTCTCGTCGATGGAGCTAAGCGACCAGAATGCCAGCCCATAAACGAGCGCGCCCAGCAGTCCGGCGGCCACCAGGGCACCCATTGTTGGCTTGAGGGCCTGAAAAAACAGGGTCATCGGAATAAGCATCCCGCGCACTACGCTCGGTACCGAGGTTGTGGCGGTGTTGCGTTGGTTCGTGCCATAACTTTCGGCAACGGTAGTCAGAAACATAGCAATGTAGCCCGTGCAGAAACCCGCCAGTAAACAAACGGTGTAAATGCCGCTGGCTGTACTGATACCACCGAAGAGGTAGACGGTGCTCAGCATTAAGCTGAACAGGAGCAGACCGGTAATGGCTTTCAGTCGTGACTTCAGCCACTGGCTTAAGGGGCCACTTAGCAAATCGCCCCCGGCCAGCCCCACATAGATCATCATGACGCAGCGTCCTGGTTTCACCATATCGGCAATACCAAGTGCCTGCCCAAATTCATTTGCGAACGTAGCCAGAATACCAACAATGAACCAGGTTGGCACTCCCACGGCTACAAAGCGGATGTATTTTATGGTCTGAGGCCAACTGCTAAAAAAGTAAAGGAAATTACCCCGGCCAATTCCCTGGTGATCGGTTTTCATCCGGCTAAATAACCCCGACTCAAACACGCTGACTCGTAGCAGCAACAGGGCCAGCCCTAAACCACCCCCTACCCAAAATGCGGTCCGCCAGTTAAAGTACTCAACGGTGAGGTAAGCAACACCGGCGCCCAGGTAGCCAATGCCTGCCACAATAGACGACCCGTAACCCCGGATTTCTTTGGGTAGAATTTCAGAAACCAATACCATAGCGGCTCCAATCTCGCCCGACAGTCCCACCCCTGCCACAAACCTGAGCAGGGCGTATGTATTCACATCCTGCACAAAACCGCAGGCAAGGTTGGTGAGTGAATAGGTAACGATGCTGCCAAACAGCACCGACATCCGTCCGTGCCGGTCGCCCAGCACACCCCACAGAATTCCCCCAACTACCAGACCAGCCTGCTGGCAGTTGAGGATGAACGTACCTGCGCGAGACACTTCTCTCTCCGAGAGTCCCAGCGACTGCAGACTCGGTACACGCACGATACTAAAAATGAGCATGTCATAAACATCCACGAAGAATCCTAACGCCGAAACAATGACAGGCAGCGCAATCAACAGTCGAAGGGATGGCCGGACAGGCGGAGATGGCAGGGTCTGCATTATTGAAAATGCCGGAGTATTTATGCTAAAAATAAAAAGGTAGCCGCGGGCGAGAAACCTCATCGCTACAGGGTTAGCTGTAGAGACGGGCCAAGTTAGGGTAAACAAACGGATGTTACGTTGAAACCAGTCACAAAACACGGTATAAGCGCCGTTTCAGCCGGGTTGTAGGTGTTGTTGGGTTCCTTCGTTATTTTCGGGAAGCAATTGCCCTCCTATGAGATCACCCCTTCCAATCATTTTCCTTTGTATCACTACGGTATCAATCCAGTTTCTGTGGGCTCAGCCTACCCGGGTTCCTGATGACCCCGTTGCCCGCTACGATGCTTATGTGCAGCAGGCGGTTCTGGATTGGCGTGTACCGGGACTGACCGTTACGGTTATAAAGGATGGCAAGGTGTTGCTTAAGAAGGGTTATGGTGTTCGGGCGCTAGGTGACAAGGCCGAACCAGTCAACAGTCAGACCATCTTTGCCATGGCGTCGACTACCAAAGCCATGACGGCAGCCTGCCTCGGTATGCTGGTGGATGAAGGCAAACTCCGGTGGGACGACCCCGTCACAAAATATCTGCCCGACTTTCAACTATATGACCCCGCCGTTACGCGTGAGCTGCGCGTGCGGGACTTGCTTACGCACAATGCAGGGCTGGGCAACGCTGATTTTTTATGGACCGCGATGCAGATTTCAGCCAATGAGATGCTGTACCGATTACGTCTGATGAAACCGGCTTACTCCCTGCGGTCGAGTTTTATTTACCAGAACATCATGTACCTGGCGGCCGGAAAAGTAATTGAGAAGGCAAGTGGCCTGCCCTGGGAAACGTTTATCCAACAGCGTTTATTCGAGCCACTAGCTATGCGTCGGACGAGGGCATTGTTCCGCGACGTTACCGACGCCAACCGGGCTAAACCGCACGTCATGCGCAACGACACGGTACGGATGGTCGATAGCCGGTCGGAAGAGGGAGCCGTAGATGCGATTGGACCAGCGGGGTCGGTGTGGTCATGCCCCGATGATCTGGTTGGCTGGATGCAGTGTATGCTCGACTCGGGTCGGTATGGTAACGGTGAAGCCGGTAAAAAGCAACTACTTAAACCGGCAACCTGGGCTGAGTTGTTCCGGCCACAGACCATAGTGCCCGACGGCCAGTTTTACCCAACGCAGCAACTGACCAGACCTGCCTGGAAAACCTATGGCTTGGGCTGGTTTCAGCACGACTACCGGGGCCACCGCGTTAACTTTCACACCGGCAGTCTCACCGGAATGGTTGCCCTCCACGGACAACTGCCGGATCAGAAGCTGGCTATATACGTAACGGGAAATCTCGACCATGCCGAACTGCGCCATGCACTCATGTACCGCGCTTTCGACGAATTTGGACTGGTAGAGGCAGGGTCTGGTGCAAGCCCCGACTGGAGTGCTTCCTTTCGGCAACTTTACCGGGGGCTTGAGCAGCGAACCAGGCAGGCCGAACGTATTGCCGACGGCACTCGGGTAATAAACACCAAACCATCCCTGCCCCTAACGGCCTACGTCGGTTCCTACACCGACCCGCTTTATGGTAAAGCAGTAGTCAGTATGCAGCATGGCCTTCTTCGGGTTTCTATTAACAACGTCCTCTCGGGTACTCTGACTCACTGGCATTTTAATAGCTTTCGACTGGCCTACGATCAATTTTGGAATGGTATTGACCAACTCAGTTTTATGCTCGATTCTGGGGGAAAGGTGGCTAAACTAAACTGGGGTGGAGTTGAACTTACCCGAGTGCCCGACGCCTTCGGTCATGACAGTACGGGCCATTAGTGAGTTCATTTATCCAATAAACATACATCTCTTAAACTAAATTGATCATGTCTTTCATAAAGCCTATGGGATGAATAGGCTTTTTTAAAACAGTTTGATTTATCAACCGGTTAGAACTGAAAACAAAACCTATTTATCAGTCTAATTAAGACTAATCGTTATGAACAAAACAGTAATGTCCCTGGGGTTAATGATTGCTCTGTCGGCAACGAACATTTCATTTGCTCAACAGAACAGCACCATGTCGGCCAGTGGTTCGACGAGTATGGTTGGTAAGGAAAGCAAGACGGCTTTCGATCGCCTGAATAAAAAAGGAGCAGAGATGGTCGCTGCTATTAAGCCCATGAGTGCCAAACTCTCCAGTGCTGACCAGGCGCTGATGATGGAGGTAGCAAAGGGGGGTATGATGCAGCTCGAAGTAAGCAGAGTGGCCGTGCAGAAAGCCAGCAATGAGGAAGTACGGCAGTTGGCGCAGGCCGAGGTAGAGGAGCAGACGGGCCTGTCGGCGAAGCTGAAGGAGATTGCTCAGGCCAAAGGCATTACGTTGCCCAGCACACCCGATGCCGAAACCCAACGAATGGTAACCGAAATGCAGGGCATGACGGGTATGTCCTTCGACCGGCGTTACGTAACTGAAAGCGGAGTGAAAGGCCATGAAAAACTCGATGCGGTGATGAGTAAAGTAAAAGCCGGCGCATCGGACAGTAATATGAAAGATCTAGAAAAAGCGGCTCATCCACTGGTAAAAGCGCACCTGAAAGTAGCTCGTGAGATAATGGGCAAAATGTCGGGAAACAGCATGGGTTCGCGGTAAGCGGATAAATTAGTCAGTAAAGTTGTGCGCCGGGATACGTAGCTACGTATCCCGGTTTTTTGTTGCTGACCCAACCTCCTTTTGTTTAGAAACAGCCAGGATGGTAACTCAATATTTTGTATCTTTGGAAGAGTAAACAGAATCAAATTGATACCTTAGTGGAACGACGTAGTGCGCTTATTACCATAGCCGGGGCCGTCGCCGGTCTTGTTAGCCTGCCCGCTTGGGCCAGTGGCTGGTCGGCCAAAACTGTTAGCCTGGACGACTCTATTTTTTCGCTGGACGAAACCAATCTGCTCGCTGATATTGCCGAGACCATTATTCCGGCTACCGATACGCCCGGTGCCAAAGCACTCAACGTGCATCAGTTCATTCAAAAAGTGGTGGTAGACTGTTCCGACAAACCAACGCAGGACATGTTTGCTAAGGGCCTCAGTACAGTACACGAACTGGCTCAGCAATCCTACGGCAAGCCATTTAATCAGGGTGACGCCACGCAGCGTATGGCCGTGCTCACGCAGATGAGCCAGTCGACGGATACGGCGCAGAAAGCTTTTTACAACCTATCGAAGAACCTGACGATCAGGGGGTACCTGAACTCCGAATACGTCATGACGAACATCACGCACTTTGAATTTATTCCCGGCCGTTACCACGGATGCGTTCCTGTTCCGGCAAAAGCCGTTTCCCAACCCAAATAGAAGCGTTTATTCAAAGCTTATCGTATAGTTAACGGTGGTCAGGGGAACTGGCTGCTGCTGAATAATCTCCCACATTTTATGGCATACCTGAATATAAACGCCCAGGCTCAGAATACGTACGACGCCATCGTAATTGGCTCTGGTATAAGCGGAGGATGGGCGGCCAAAGAACTGACCGGCAAAGGCCTGCGCACGCTCGTGCTGGAGCGTGGCCGCGATGTCCGGCACGTAACGGACTACCCCACCACCAACATGCAGCCGTGGGAATTTGAACACCGGGGACAACTCACGAGCGCCGTACGCGATGCCAATCCAATCATTAGCAAGTGCTACGCCTTTTATGAAGGCACAGAGCAGTTTTTTGTCAAAGATGCTGAACACCCCTACGTGCAGGAGAAGCCATTCGACTGGATTCGCGGCTACCAGGTTGGCGGCAAGTCGCTGATGTGGGCGCGGCAAACGCAGCGCTGGAGTGACTTTGACTTTGAGGGTCCCGCCCGCGACGGGTTTGCTGTCGACTGGCCCATTCGGTACGCCGACCTCGCGCCCTGGTACAGCTACGTAGAGCGGTTTGCGGGCATTACTGGTAACAAAGATGGGTTGGCAACCCTGCCCGATGGTGAGTTTTTGCCCCCGTACGAGTGGAATTGTGTGGAGAGTCATTTTCAGAAACAGGTAGCCAGTAAATACAAAGACCGGCACGTTATTATGGGCCGGGCGGCTCACATTACGCAGCCCCAGCCGATTCATTTCCAGCAGGGGCGGGCACAGTGCCAGCACCGTACCATCTGCGAGCGCGGCTGTCCATTCGGTGGTTATTTCAGCAGTAACTCATCCACCATACCCTGGGCTGCCAAAACGGGCAAGATGACCCTGCGTCCTAACTCCGTTGTGCATTCAATCATCTACGATGAGAAGAAAGAGATGGCAACGGGTGTCAGGGTAGTCGACACCAACACGAAGCAAATGACGGAATACTTTGCCCGCATTATTTTTCTAAATGCGGCTGCGCTGAACTCTAACCTTGTGTTACTGAATTCGACCTCCAGTCGCTTCCCCAACGGCTTAGGTAACGACAGCGGGGTACTTGGCAAGTATGCGGCTTTTCATAATTATAGGGCCGGTATCTCCGCTGAGTACGACGGCAACCTCGACTCGACTACCGATGGTCGTCGGCCCAACAGCCCGTATATTCCACGCTTCCGGAACGTCCTGAAACAGGAGACGGGCTTTTTACGGGGTTATGCTGCCGGATTTTCGGCGGGCCGTGTTAGCAAAACAAACCGCGACGGACTCGGTGCCGACCTCAAACAGAACCTCTTGAATCCAACACTCGGTGGCTGGTACGTAGGATCGCACATGATGGGTGAAACAATCCCAAAAGAAACTAACTACGTAGCTCTTGACCCATCGCTGAAAGACCCGTTTGGCATTCCCCAACTGAAGGTCTCTATTGCCTACGACGACAACGACGACAAGATGGTGAAAGACTATCAGGAGCAACTCTCGGAAATGTTTACGGCAGCAGGATTCACCAACATCCGCGTGCGCGACGACCACCGCAATCCCGGTCTGGATATTCACGAGATGGGTGGCGTCCGGATGGGCAAAGACCCCAAAACGTCCATGCTTAACAAGTGGAACCAGCTTCACGCCTGCAAAAACGTATTTGTGACGGACGGGGCCTGCATGACATCGACCTCCACCCAGAACCCATCCTTAACCTACATGGCCATGACTGCTCGTTCGGCAGACTATGCAGTGAAAGCCATGAAAAAAGGATTGGTGTAGTTGACATTACGTACCAACAAAAAGAGCCGCTCTATTAAGAGCGGCTCTTTTTGTTGGTACGTAACTGCTTTGTTTTTAGGCAGCAATGGCTGAAAAATTTTCCCTGTGAATGCAGTCTCAAAACTGGAACTGGTACACTACAAGGCCAGTTCCTTCGCAGACACAATCGTTAACACTTCAGTGTCTTTTAGTCGCACAGCCAAACCCAAGGTTTTAGGCACCTCGTAGTGGAAGAAAAACTTCATGGTATGAATCTTGCCTTCGTAAAATGTCAGATCGTCGCCCTGCGGGTTCTGGGTCAGGATGGTCTGCTTGGCAACCACCGCCTGTTTCAGCCATTGCCACGCCACTACCACAATACCAAACATCTCTAAAAATAACGTAGCGTCAGAAAGATACCGTTCGGTGTCGCCTTTCATAGCATGAGGTAACAAGGTCGTCATGACGTCCTGCACCCTGGCTAATTCACCCGTAAGCTGATCGGCGTAGGATTTCAGATCGTCGAACGTGCCTGCTTCGGTAACGGTTTTACTAATCTCAGCAAAAAGCAATTGAGGGGCTTTGCCACCCTTCATCGTCATCTTTCGGCCTAGCAGATCCTGCGCCTGAATACCGGTTGTTCCCTCGTATATAGGCGTAATACGAATATCGCGGTACAACTGTTCAACCGGGAAATCTTCCGTAAACCCATACCCACCGAACGTCTGTAAACTCTGGCTGACCGATTGTACGCCCATTTCAGATGGATATGATTTGGCAACCGGCATCAACAGGTCAACGAGCAGGAAAGCGTTCTCTTTCTCTTCACCTTCGGCCACACGGCTAATGTCGTATAGCCGGGCCGCTTCGATCAGCAGCGACAGTGAGCCCTCCGTTACAGACTTTTGGAACAGGAGCATCCGCCGAACGTCGGGGTGGTTGATAATAGCCGTCTGGGGGGCGTCGAGCAGATTTTTTTCGTTCAACCGGCGACTTTGCGGACGTTCTCTGGCATACTGTAGCGCGGCATGGTAAGCCGCCGTAGCAATAGCAGCCGCTGTCATGCCTACACCAATGCGGGCCTCGTTCATCATCTGAAACATGTAGGGCAGGCCCTGATGGGGTTCGCCAACGAGATAGCCAATGGTGTTATCGTTCGATCCCATGGTCAGGTGCATGGCGGGTACGCCCTTCTGGCCCATTTTATGGTAGACACCCGTTGACTGTACGTCGTTATCGATAAAACTACCTTTCTCGTCCTGGCGGTATTTAGGCACGACAAACAGCGATATGCCTTTGGTGCCTTTGGGGGCTCCCTCAATGCGGGCCAGCATCAGGTGAACAATGTTGTCGGCTGCGTCGTGGTCCCCGGCTGAGATAAACACTTTCTGACCCTTAATTTTGTAGGTCCCGTCGGGCTGGGGCGTAGCCGTGGTCATAACGTCCGACAGGGACGAACCGGCCTGCGGCTCTGTCAGGGCCATCGTACCCTGCCACCGGCCAGCCAGCATAGGCGGTACGTAAAACTCGGTTAATTCCGATGAGCCGAAAGAGGTGATCAGATGAGCTGCCCCCGACGATAAGCCTGAATACATCATGCCGTTGTTAGCCGCCATCAGAATAAAGCCAACGCTGGCACTGAGCATTTCGGGCAGTTGCTGTCCACCATGCTCAAAGGAGAAACCCGCGCCAATCAGGCCCGCATCGCCCATTGCCCTCAAAAACTCCTTTACCTTGGGATGGACTGTCACCTGGCCGTTTTTTAGTTCAGGCTGGTTTTTATCGACCTCTTTCAGGTAGGGGTGCATGAGCGTGTCGGCAATGTAGGTGGCCGAATCAATCACAAGGTTAAACGTCTCACGGTCATGGGCACTGAAGTATTCATACCGGTTAAGTTCTTCGGCTTTAAATACTTCGTGCAGCAGGAATTGCAGGTTTCGTTTGCTAAAATACGTTGTTGCCATGCGAGGCTCTCTGGTTTAAAAATTGGTATGCTTGCATACGGTTGAAGGAGTAAAAATACCACTTAACGGTTGTATTTTTATATCATTCCCCTAAAACTATCGTTTGCATTACGTCGTTAATAACGAAGGTATTTTAACAAAACAACTTTATATCCATGAAAAATCTGCTTATAGCCTTTGCTTTATTGTGCATCACGGTGTCATGGACACAGGCACAGAAGCCCCCTATGAGTCCGCGGATTACGGCTGAGAGCCCCGATAAAAACATCAAAGTAGTTTATGGTCAACCTTCCAAACGCGGACGGGTTATTTTTGGCGATTCCGGGCTGGAGAAGTTTGGTAAAGTATGGCGGACGGGTGCCAATGAAGCAACCGAAGTGACGTTCAAAAATGACGTAATGTTCGGCGGTAAAATGGTCAAAGCGGGTTCGTATGCCTTGTTCACCATTCCCGGAGAAAAAGAATGGACTGTTATATTGAACAGCACACTCGGTGAGTGGGGTGCTTTTGGTTACGATAAAATTAAGGGTAGCGACGTTGCGTCCGTAAAGGTGCCCGTTTCAATGAACAAAACACCAATTGAGAAACTGACCATTACACCTGCCAACAACGGCATTTCTATTGCCTGGGATACTATGACCGTATCGGTGCCCGTGATGAAGCACGGAAGCGGTGCTTCTACTAGTACTGGTAAATAAGTTACCCAACGGTACATGACAAAAGCCTAACCTATTGGTTGGGCTTTTTTTATTTGTATGGCTCTGACTAATAGCGTTTTATGATTATTGGTAAAATCTTTTTTAGCCCTGTCGTTTAGCTGTTTACGGCAGAATTAGTCATAATCGTAGGTTCTTGACTAAGTGCTAAATTAAACTTAGCGTAAGTGGTTAACAAACAAACCTTTATCGCGTTATTTGTGGAAAACCGTTACGCTGACGCCCATGATAAAACACTACTTCTTTTGTGTATTATTCGGAACTGCTCTGTTGCCTGCCTACGGCCAGAACGTTGCGGACTACTACCGGGCACCGGACCGTGGCCATCAATATAATCGGCTACTGACGCGTTACGGTGGCCCGCACATCCACGACCGCTGGTACGTATCACTCGACGGCTTTGTTCGTACCGATCGCGCCCATATGAATAATTCCATAAATGGGCTTATTGAAAGTGACCTGGTTGCTAAAGCTGGCGTGGGTGCAGTAATAGGCTGGAGTTACCGGGAACGATGGGCCGTCGAGGGCGGCTACGCCCGCATGCCCATTCATACGCAGGTATCGATCCGCAATGGTAGTTCGCCCCTGGTATACCGTTACACCAATGGCCGGGATGCGTTTGTGCTACGCGGCAAGCGGCTGCTTCTATCTACCAGCAAACCGTGGCTGCGCTCGGGTTTCTGGTTAAGTGGTGGGCTGTGGCTTGTGCCGAACGGTGGGCAGTCTGAAGGCCGTTTCTCGCTGTTAGGATACCGCTATAAAGGACGTAATGAAGCTTCGGACACCCTTCGTCTCGTAAGCCAGACCCGGACGGGTTCCCGCATGACGTCAATGGCTGAATTGGGGGCGGAATACAACGTTCGACTGAGTGATAATATTGACTTGGGTTTTTCGGTCCGGAAATTTTGGGGGCTGGCCAGTTCTATCACCACCGACGTAAACTATTCGGTTAACCGAACCCTTATGCAGCAGGCTCAACTTCAGGGTACGGGCACGGGAATGAGTTATGGGGTCACGTTGCGGTATACCTATGCCATCCGTCGTAACTTCCCCAATGCCCTGGAAGTGCGCGGCAAACGTCACTAAACCACGACTTCTACTCCCGTTTGCCAATATTTCTTGTGAGACTGCTGGCCAGTTTAAACCTTCTGCGCTCAAGCTATCAGGGCTCTAACACCTTCTTAGATAAAATTTACTTTATACCGTTTTGACCATAAACAAATAACTAAGTCTAAATGCCGTAAGCAATTAGACTTAGTTATTTGTTTATGGTCAGCAATGCATTTACATTAATATATTGTTGACGGCCTGCACCTTTGGGGGCAATTCTGTTTCGCCGAGCATTTCGCGCAGATCAATTTCGACATTACGGCAGATGGCCGTCATGGGAATATCGTTGATCGAGTTTTCAAAGGGGTTTTCGCTCGTATCGCCTACTACTTCCATGGTGTAGAATACCCAGGATATGATGGTATAAAATGGAATAGTCAGCCATACATGCCAGCCGCTGACTTTACTCATTTCGGTAATCAATCCAAATGGCAGCATTATGACAAACAGCCAGACAAATACGTAGCTAAAATAAGCGTACTGTCTGGGAAACGGAAATGATTTGATGCGTTCGGCCGCCCCCTGCTGGTTATAAAATTCGGACAGTACGCGCATCATTTCACTATGGTAAAATTCTGAAATCAGGCCCTCTTTCCGAAGCTCCTGCAAGTGCTTTGATTGCTGTTTAATAATTTGAGTAGCCGGATTTTGTTGCTTGATAAAAAACACAACTTCTTCATCGTGGAGGAACAGGCTCAATTCCTTGTCTAACAATCCTTGCATGGATGCCTGATGTTTCTCAACAATATTGGTACCGATGTTACGGTCTTCCTGCCAGATGGGCCGACTACGCAGCTGCAAGCGGAGGGCATTCAGGTAAGCAATGTGCCGGTAAATTAACTGTTGCTGAATTTGATTCAATTCGGCAGAAGCGTAGCAAACTGGTGCATCAAGGTTGCTGACGTAATCCATGACCATCATACCCCAGGTACGGCTGGCATTGACCAAGCCCCCCCAGATGCGCCGGGCTTCCCAGAGCCGCTCATAGGAAGAATTATTTTTGAATCCAACATAGAAGGCAACGGCTGTGCCAATAGTGGCAATGGGGATAAAGGGTATGGCAAGAAACGTCCAGCCTAGCCAGACATGTAAGGCACAGATCGCAAATGAATATATGACAAAAAAGAGGACTGTCCGCCAGGCAAACGGCAGTACAATGTGCAAAGGGATGCGTTTGGCGGTATACATAATTTAGTAAGGGTTTAGCTAATAGACTGGCTACTGAACACCGGCATAATGTAGGGTAAGAGCGGTGATGTCATCAAACTGAGCCACTCCATTAATAAATGCTTGAAGCTGGTGCAACACCGTATCATTAATTTGTTTGGGTGCTGCTGTGGCTGTTTCAGTAGTAAGCAGGTCCTTGATACGCTGTAGACCAAAACGCTCACCCGTTGCGTTGTTGGCATCGGTCACTCCATCGGTATACGTAAAGAGCGTGTCGCCCGGCTCCAGAACAAACGTGTTAGCGGTGTATGGATAATTTCCGTCAATGCAAAGGGCCAGTCCTCCTTTCTTCTTGAGCACTTCAACCTGATTATTCTTTCGCAGAATGAGTGGAGGCTCGTGGCCAGCATCAATGTATTCGATGGTTCCGGTTTTAAGGTCCAGGATACCAATAAAGGCCGTAACAAACATCATTGATTCATTATCACTGCTCAGGAAATCGTTGATTCGGCAAACTTCTTCGCTTATAGTACCGCAATTTTTATTGGAGAAGTGACTTTTGAAAATCGCTTTGGTAATCGCCATGAATAAGGAAGCCGGTATGCCTTTATCAGACACGTCTCCAATGAGAAAGAACAGCCGGTTATCGTCCATCAGGAAATAATCGAAAAGGTCGCCCCCAACGAATTTTGCCGCTTTCAAAAAGGCATGTAAATCAAAATCGGTACGGTCAGGAAAAGGTGGAAATGTTTTGGGCAGCATAGCCTGCTGAATTTCCTGGGCAATATTGATGTCATTCTGAATCGCTACAAGTTGGTCATGTTCGTACTGTGAATTGACCAGCATGTTGATATGACTGATGGTTTTATTAATCGTAATTTCCAGGTCTTCAAAATTGATGGGTTTGGTGACGAAATCGAACGCCCCGCGATTCATAGCCGTTCGGATGTTATCCATGTCATTAAAAGCCGATACCATGATCGTTTTGAGGTATGGGTTTTTATGGTCATCAATTTTCGATAGAAACGTCAGACCATCCATCTCTGGCATGTTAATGTCCGACAGCACTACCATTACATCCTGATTTTGGTCTAACAACTGGAGGGCTTCCGTACCGTTGTTGGCAAAGATGAACTCAAGACTTTTGTCACGAATTTGCCGCCTGAACTGCTGAGTAATCAGCATTTCCATATCCGCTTCGTCGTCTACACTAAGTATTTTAACAGCCATGATTTTGATAAGTTAAAAAGATTAATGGTTTTTCATGTGCTCAGTTGAGCGGCAGGCTAATGTTAAATTCAGTAAAGTTTCCTAGTTCAGATTCGACGCTTAACGATCCCTGATGGAGTTCGGTAATGATGTCGCGACTCAGCGATAATCCCAGACCCGTTCCTTTTCCAACTGGCTTTGTTGTGAAAAACGGCGTAAATAATTTCTTTTTGATCTCCTCGGGTATGCCGTCACCATTGTCCCGAATCTTGACCTCAATATGATCAGACCACTTCTGAGACAGTACGGTAATGGTTGGTTGATAAGAATCACCCTGTTTTTTCCACCGCTCATTCACTGCATAACAGGCATTGAGCACCAGGTTTAAAATAACCCGGTTAAACGCATAAGGATCAATGGACACCTTGCCAATTGTTGGATCCAACTTAAATAATAAGGACACAACAAACTCTTTGTCACCTGCCCGCACGCCCTGATAAGCTAATTTGGAAAACTCTTCAATTAGCAGATTCAGGTCGGTCATTTCAAACCCCGACGAGTCGCTGCGGGTCTGGTGCAGCATGCCCTGAATGATTCGTTCGGTTCGCACACCGTTCTCCCAGATTCGGTTGACGTTGTTCTTTAGCATGGTTATCACCTGGGCTAGCTCGTCTGCATCCGGATGACTCTCCTGCTTCACCGTAATCGATTCTATTTCATTAATCAGATCGACCGATAGCCGCGCATAGTTCGTAATAAACGTAAGCGGATTCTTTATCTCATGCAGTATACCGGCCGTAAGCTGACCAATGGAGGCTAGCCGATCCAACTCGGTTACTCGTTCCCGGAGTGTCGCCAGTTCAGCATTGGTCGTCGGAGACGAGTCCGCCAAATGGTCAGGTTCTGCGATGTGTTTTGTCGGCTCCATACGGCAAGGTCTAATGGTGAAAATGTTGGGGTTGAACTAAGCAGTGATTGTTGGTAGCGTCATTGTAATTTCAGTGTATTCACCCTCTTGGGAATCTATTTCTATTTTCCCCCTATGCGTTTCAATGATATCTTTGACCATAAATAATCCAAGCCCGGTTCCTACAGACGTTGGTTTGGTCGTGAAAAACGGATTGAATAACTTCTCCACTTCCCGTTGAGGGATGCCTTTGCCATTGTCACGAAAGCGTACTAGTACCTGACCATTCTCCGCTTTCGTAACGATTTGAATAACTGGTTGAAAGTTTTTGCCCTGCTTACTTCTTTCGTACAGCGCGTAATAGGAGTTGCTCACCATGTTCTGAACTACTTGGCCAAACTCATAGGGAAGGAGTTTGGTACGTATTGGTTTAGCTTCGAGGTTCAGGATCAGGTCGATAGAGAAATCTTTATACTGTGACTTAATCTCCTGCATAGCAGTTCGGGTTTTGCTTTCAATAAAATTGTTCAGGTCGGTCTCCAGGAAATTCCGTGATTTTTCTTTGAGCAGCTTCTGCATGTCTTTCAGGATACGAGTCGTGCTGTTACTGTGATCCTGTATCTTGACCAGATTTGTCTTCAAAAGCGTTGCCTCACTAAGCACCTCGTCGAGCGTTTCGGACGGCAGCGTATCCTTGGACTCTTCAAGAATGGCAATTAGATCGTCAACCATACCATCGGACAATTGGGAGAAATTATTGACGTAGTTGAGCGGATTTAAAATGCGGTCAACGATACCTTTCGTTAACTGCCCAACCGAGGCCAGTTTCTCCTGCCTGATTAGTTCATCCTGTGTATTTTTTAGATCGTGAAGGGTGTTCTCAAGGTCTTCCAGCAATCGGGTTTTGATAAATGCCGCAATTAGGTGCTGTTTCAAATTGCGGATCATGTTTATATCCCGCTGGTCGAACGCGTTGGGCCGGGTGCTGTTTTCAATTGTGATGAATCCTTCGATCAAATCCCCGTTTTTGATGACAATTGTAATGAGTGACTTAGGAGTAGCCAGGTCGTCAATGGGGTTATCTAATGGTTCGTACTGGACATCGTTCTTATGGTAAATGTCTTCGTATTCCTCCACAGCCTGAGCCAGCAATCGATTTTCGATCTGTTCCTGGGTAAGCTGTACGGACTCCACATAGGATAGGTCCCGGTTGTTACGTAACGCTTTGAAACGGAAGCAGTTGGTTGATTGCTCATACACCAGAAAACTGGCGTTGTCCATGTTCCGGATAACCGAAAATTTAATGAGGATGGTCTGAAACAGATTGGCGAAATCGATTTCGGCATTGATCGACTGAACAATCAAATCAATTTTTTCGAGCTGATCGTTTTTAACGGCCAATTCTTCGGCTTGCTTGACGAGTTCTTCTTTCTGGATAACAACTTCCTCCGTGCGTTCGCCAATCAGCGTCTCGAGATCCTGTTTTTCACGTACTAACTGATTCAGTCGCCAGCGAATAATCCAGTAGATAAACAACCCGGCAACTCCCAAAAAAAGGCCGATAACCCACCAGCGCCTATACCAGGGAGGAAGTACCCGGAACCCAAATACGGCTTCGCGGCCGGGAACATTGTAGATATTACGGGCCTTCACCCGGAATTTGTACTCGCCGGGAGGAAGGTTGGTATATTCCTTTTTGTTTTTGGATGAGGTTGAGTCCGACCAGGTCTTGTCGAAATTTTCTAGTTTATACGTAAACGTAAGGGCATTGGTAACGGGATAGCTAGCTGCCGAAAACTCGAAGCTTATGTCGTTGATGGCGTAAGGCAGGGTTGTGTTCCCAGGGCCAGCCGCAACGTTTGCCGGAAGTTGGTAGCCATTATACAGGATTTTTTCACCCGTTGTCTGAATCTGGCGAATAAGTGTCTGGTACGGCTCGGCATAGGATTTTTGGACATTGGCATTGAAGCGTATGATACCATCACGTCCACCAAACCACACCAGGCCCTGCTGATCTGGGTAGATAACATCGATGGGTAACGTTGAAAGCGGAAGAAATGGAGTCGTGATTGCTTTGAAACCAGTCTGCTGTTTCTGGTAAAAACTAATCTGTTTCTTATTGCCCTCCACAGTCCAGATATTACCCTGCTTATCTTCAAGCAGCTTGTTTTTCCAGTAAGTCGTTGCAGACGCCTGCGTATTAAAAGGGTTATACAGTACAAAGCGATTTTGGCGTGACTCAAACCGGTAAATGCCTTTTTCGTTATAGACCAGCAAGCCTTGAGTCGTATTGGCAACCCGATTATACAAGAGTGTAGGCAATCCCTGTTTTGTCGTATAATGCGTGAGTTGATTCGTCGCTAAAGTCAGTTTATAAAGGCCTGCCGTTAGCGTTTCAAGCCAGAGGTTGCCGTCTATGTCTTCAACTATATCCGAAACCTGTTCGTTAAGCCCCGGAACCAACTGGTAGGTTGAGCTTCGGGTGGGTGAAAAACTTATAACGCCTAGTCCGTTTTCGGTGCCAACGTATAGCTTTGATGGCTTAGCTTTAGAGGCAACAATACACAGTGAGTAATCGCCCGTGAGGGGCACTACACGCCCACCGGTTAGTTGATAAACCCCCTGGCTAGTGGCAGCAAACAGCAATTCTCCTATATTAGCCAGCGAAAAGCAGCCCGTTGTCACCCCCCTTACCGGCGTCACTGTTTGGTTATCAATTTTGAACAGGCCATTGATTGCGGCTATATAAATAAGACCGTTTACCCGTCTGATATCCATGACTTCACCCGTCTGACGATCTGATTCGGTGAAGAAGGTAATGGGAGAAGGTAGTTCCAGTTGAGCAATACCGCTGTTGAGTGCCAGCCAGAGATTGCCTTCGCGGTCGTTGAAAAAAGCGTTGATATATTGATCCGGCAAGCCGCCAATCTCCCGGATGACTTGTATTAGCTTACCGTCGGGCGAGAGAACCACAATGCCGCCGTGCACGGTCCCAACAGCAATGCTATGGTCGCTCAATAGAGCACCACCAGTCGCCTGGTTGCTAGCCAGCAATGTGTTGGTCTGGCTGCTAAACGGAGCAATTGTATTGTTTGATAACTCAAAAAGCCCTGAATTCTCGCTCACAATCAGCGCTTTGCTGGCCGATAGTGGCAGCATAGCCACAATGTTGGTCAGGCGGGTGGGTACAGAAGCAACCTGGCTGACCGACTTAAAGGAGCCATTATGAAACGAACAGAGGCCATACTGTTTTTGAGCGACGTAAATCTCCTGGTTCAACTGGAACGCCGACAGGATATCGGCCGATGCGCGCCATTCGGTTACCGCCCTGCCGTTCCAGCGAAAAAGGCTGTTTTTAGCGACGAAATAGACGCCGTCCCTGCCTTCCAGGACCGAAATAATTTCGTTATACCGCGTATGGATATGACTGCTTAAACTGACAAAGCCCAGAGTTCCCGTACTGTCGGGCCGGAGAAAGCCGAACTCACCATTAGCCCCTACATAAACGGTTCCGTTCTTAGCCGTTAACAGGGCAGATACTTTGGTTACGTTTTGGGTTGTGATCGTTCGCCAATTTAGCCCATCGTATTCCAGCACACCCGTAAAGTTGCCAACGTAGAGGATACCCCGGCGGTCCTGGGCAAAAGCAAAATTCTGACTATGTCCGTCGTATTGACTGGGGAGGAACAACCGGGTAGGAGGCATTTGCTGACCCGCTTCTGAACTGATAGCCTGGCTGTAGGCTTCCTGACCGCTTATGAGGCAGCCAAGCATTAACCAGCTAAGTATCAACAGTAACGGTTTCATTGTTGCAGGAGGCACTACTAAATAGCGATTATAAGAATTGGATAAGCTTATCTTAACAAACCAGGACATGTTCTCTCCATATCCGCAGTTGGTCTTCAGGAAAGTCCCGGGCAACATAATTGGCAATGCGGCACTGGTCCGGATGAAGATGCAGGCTAATGGCTTTATGCAACTCAGCGAACCGGCTAGGATTCAACACCTTAAGCACGTAGAGGGCAGTTTCAGCAATGAGTTCGTCCGGCGAGGCTGCGTTTGCAATGAGAATAGCCGTCGGGTCTGTTTCGTGCCAATTCAATAATTCATGAATAGCAACGGCTTTTAGCCAGGGTGTTATTCGGTCAAAATCTTTATTAATGATGTCATGGAGCCGGGCTTCTACTGCCAGGTGCTGTTGGGGATAAAGCAAAGCACACCGGCGTAGCTTCTCTTCGAGGGGAGTATCAGCAAAGAGTGGTAATATTCTGTCTTTCAGTTCGGTTGGTAACGCAACACTGAGCAGTTCGATGAGGTAGCCTTTAATGTCCTCATTTTTCTGGACAATAAGTTGGCTGATGACGTCAAACCGGTCATCACCGCAGAGCGTGGCTAAGAGGTTAAACACTTTAGGCACTACCCGTTGTTTTTCATCACGTAATGCCCTGATTAAGGCTGATTGCTTAGCGTAGCCAATGAGGTCTAAACGGGTAGCTGCCAGCCAGACCAGTAACTCAATCTGTTCATCGAGTTGCAGCAGTAGGTAGGGACGTTCCGTTACGGTGGCTCGGTGTTTTAGATGACGAAGGCCCTCAAAGACCTTGTCGCGAACTGCCTGGAGCGGATGGTTGATGCGGGTTCGTAGAAAACGCAGTGCAGTGTCTCCACCAATTTCGTTGATGATCCCGATAATGAGAACCTGCATCACCCTGGAATGAGCATTTTGGTTAAAAAACCGGGTCAGAGTGGGCAGCACTGGTTCGCCAATGCTGATCAGGGCCGCCGAGGCCGTTTGCTCATACGCTTCAATGGCCAGGTGTTCGATCACACGGGGCCAGAGGTCTGGTTTACGGAGCAAACCGGCTGCCAGCAAGGCCGCCCGTCTAACCGGTGGGTGTTCATCTCGCAGGAGCGTCGACAGGTGCATGTATGCATAATAACGACCTGAATGGCCCAGCTCAGTAGCTGCCCGCAACCGGTCATCAGGTAGTGGGGAGTTAACCAACTGAACCAGCGCATCAAACGATTTATGGCTGTCCCGACTTAATTCGGCATGCCGTGTCTCAGCATGCCTATTGAGGGTAGTGATGGCCTTGCGCATATAAGCTGACGAACGGACCACGGCATCGTTAAGAATAGTATGGTATTCGGACTGAACCCGGAAGGAAACGATCGCCCAGAAGACAAGTATTATCAGAAATACATAGCTTAAATGAACCAGGGTGACAAAACTAAGGCTGTTGAGCGCTAACAGTAGTAAGCCTGCCAGGGTGTTTCCCATTGCTTTAGGACCGCCTTCAATCCGGCTTTGCAAGCGCGTTCGCTCCGCGGGTGGAATTGGTTGAAAAAGTACTTGAAACGCTGGTTCACTGATGGACCGGCGAATAGCGCTCATGAAAAAACGACTAAGCGCAATGAAGGCCAGCAACAAAGAAGTTGCGCCAAACAACGAACCGTACAGGGCTGTCAGCGAATAGCTGAACAGGAGTGCCAACGGGAGCATGACAATGCCAATCCGAATGGAGTAAGCGCTGATTAATCGATTGTAAATAAAGGATTTGATGCCTGTTTCAATAATGGCACACATCCCAAAAAATATACCCAGGAAACTGGCTAGTATTTCCTTGTTGGGGAAAACCTCTTTCAACTGCACTGTAAACATAAACTCAACATACACTAATCCGAAAACGGGTAAAAGCGCCAAAAGGTAGAGTAAGACGTAATACCGCTGGTGCACATTGACTTTAGACTCGATGGCTTCTTCTACCAGGGCCTGGTGGGTGGGTACTGCAGAAAGCTGATGGTAGAAACGGTTATTAATGACTAGTATCAGCCCAACACAAATGACCAGCGCAATCAGCGAGACAAGTAACAGTTCTTCGGTAGTAATTACGCTCAGCAGAATGGGAACTGAGAAATAGCTGAGCACCGATGATATTACGTCGCCCATGCTGATAAAGCTAAACAGTCGTTTAGCCTGTTGAATGTTAAAAATTCTTGATGCTGTAGCCCAGAACGTAATGCCATTGACAAAAACAAACACCCGATTCCATAAGAATAGTAAAAAGTATACCCATTTATTTTCCACTCGATTGGGGGCCAACAGCAGGCAAGCCACCGAAATCAGCAGGAACAGCAGCAACCAGGTATTCATCTGCACAAACGACAGTTTTTGTTGTAGCGACCGCACAACCATGCCCAACACATAGATGAGCACACCACCGGCAATAAAGGCCAGCGGAAGCTCCGTACGGGTAAACGTGCTTAGAAATAGGGAGGTTGAACAGGTATAAAATACGGCAACTGATATGCCCATGAATAGGGAATAAGTCATGAACAGCAGCACGGTTTTACCCTCGCCCGGCTGCATGTTAAAGAGTTTATAGATCGTGTCTCGCTGGCTGCTCATTAGTACCTGCTTTATAATCCCCGCTCAAGCGTTTTCAAAATGCTTTGAACGGATTGGCTGTCGACTTTCGTAATGGATGCTCACTGACCGAACGGAGACTTAAGCTCCAGTTCCATAAAAAATAGTTGACGCTCGGGCATTTCAGGAATATGGGGTAGTTCGCAGATATAGGAAAATCCCAATTTGGTTAGCGCTTTTAGCCGGGTTTGCTGCGGCTGGGCTAATACGTAGTCAACGCCTTTATCCTGTGCCATATCCAGCCGGGCCTGGTCTAATAGCCGGGCTAAGCCAAGCCCCCGAAAGCGCGGATCGACTACCAGCCGATTAATTGACGCTACGGTTTTATGACCGTACTTTGGCCGGTAGACATCGGGTAACAGCGATGCATAGGGCACATTTTGCAGCGAATCGTGCAGACTCATGCGGGCGGCAGCTACTATCCTGTTATTTTTAGTGATAATCCAATGGCAAGCCGTATGGTCGATGGCTTCAACCCAGGTGCGCTTGGCAAAAAAGTCAGCATTGATACCTGGCTCATTGCGCCACGCCCGAATCCTTAATGCACCAATCTCCTGAATACGCTCGGGAAAGGATACCTGCGAGATGCAATAGATATCATCCAGCATTATACATTTCTTGGGTGTGGGTAAAACAGAACTATTCATAAATGTCTAAGCATACAGAGAGTGTGGCTGGCGCTAGTTTGGCTTGAGCGTGTAAAGGATTCCGGCTAACACAAACCTTCCGCTTTGCGGAAACCGCGAGGCATACGTAGTATTGTCAGCTTCCCGAATACCAGGCACGAAGTATTTGGTATCGAGCAGGTTATTGACAGACAGTTGCACCGATAAACCCTTGAGCAGGTTATGGTACGTGAGGTTCGAGTTGAGCACCAGGAAGGGGTCAAACCGCTGAATGGGGTTGTTGCTGCCCGATGTGCCGACTCCTGTTTTACGGGCACTAACGTAATTCCCCGACAGGTACAGGCTTAGCTTAGGCATTAGCTCGTAATTGCCTCCTGCGTTAATCATGTAATCGGCGATGTCACTAATACGCTCGTTGCTCTCCGGGTTAATGGGGTTGGTGTATGTGAAATTTCCCCAGACCGCCAGGCGGTTGATTTTATAGTTGACCTCACCCTGCAGGCCCCAGATACGGCGGCTACCAATGGCCTGGAACTGCTGGGTTGTGCCACCTGTTTCGAGCGCAACGGCCGCTACGCCCACCGCATTGCTGTAGTTTGCCAGGTACCCAACAACATTCATGGAAAATTGCCGGGATGTTTGGTAATGCAGACTAAGGTCCAGATTCTGAACCCGTTCGGGTAGCAGTGTTGGGTTGGTCAGGCGTCGTGTAGACGTAGTGGCGTACTTTTGCAAGAATGATGCATCTTTAAATGCCGTTGCATAAATAGCTTTAAAAACAAACTTGCGCCGGTTGTAGATGGCTGCCAGGCGGGGGTTTATCACCGTGCCGTAGCCCCCATTGGTCCTGATCCGATTGTTGTCAGCACGTAAGCCGCCCACTACTTTTAAATTTGTGAACGGGCGGTAGGTTACCTGCGAATAAATGCCAATATCAGACACCTCAAAATTATTTCCACCGGCAACCGTTCCCGAAGCGTTGCTGATTGTGCCGGTTTCGTCGGCCTGCGGTTTTAAGGACGTAATGTAATTTCCCTGAATCAGGCTGCGCCGGAATTCAATCCCGCTGTTAATTTCCAGATTGGACGCCGGGGTGAAGAACAGACGCAGTTCGTTCCGTAATTGGTTGGAGATGCGGTAATTGTACGTAGCCGTA
>JAQBNX010000269.1 GCA_028288385.1 Spirosoma sp. | reverse complement strand
ATTTCTGCAATATGGCGGTCTGTTCAGGGGAATCAAACCGTAGAAATACCCTTTGTGGGCAAAAAGCGCCCATAACGTTCAGGCAACGCCTTAATCTTTTTCTGTGAACGTCACCTCATCTATACCACCAAAGCCTTTACCTTTGACCCTTATTCAGCAATTTATGTCCTCGCTTCTCATTCAAAAGATAGCCAAATTAATCGACCACGCGTTACTTCACCCCACCCTAACGGATGCGGAGTTGCGCGAAGGTTGCCAACAGGCATTAACCTACAATGTGGCAACGGTTTGCATAAAACCCTATGCCGTAGCGATGGCAAGTGAGTTACTGGCAAATTCGGATGTGCGCGTGGGCACCGTCATTGGCTTCCCACACGGTACCCAGGCGACACCACTTAAGGTTGCTGAAACGCTACAAGCCTGCCATGATGGCGCCGTTGAGATTGACATGGTCGTCAACATTGGCAAGATATTGAGCGAAGACTGGGAATACGTAGCCAACGAAATCCAGGCAGTCCACTACGCATGTGAGTCAGAGGGGGCCCTTCTAAAAGTTATTTTCGAGACGGACTTCCTGCCGAACGACAGGCTGAAAATAAAACTCTGTCAACTCTGTACAACTATTGGTGTCGCTTTCGTAAAGACATCAACGGGTTTTGGTTTTGTAAAAGGTGCAGATGGTTCGTACGATTATAAAGGAGCTACTGAACACGATCTGCGCCTGATGCTCGATCACGTAGGTCCAGGCGTTCGGGTCAAAGCCTCGGGCGGTATCCGCACGCTGAACGAACTGCTGATAGTAAACGAAATGGGCGTCGCCCGAGTCGGTACTTCGTCGACGGCCGCTATCCTGAACGAAGCCTATCGACGAGTCGGCATTACGCCCACAGGTGTACCAACTATTGAATCAACAGGCTACTGATAACAATCCAGACGGCCACGTCCGGACGTGAGTTTTCATCGGTATGTTAACCGCCCGGACGTGGCCGTCCGGGCCGCAATAAACTTTATATGCTCAACCTCGGCTTTGTTTCGGCTATCCTGGCCGACTATGATCTAAATAGCGTTCTGAAATTCGCATCGGAACACCACTTTACATGTGTTGAACTCATGTGCTGGCCGACCGGCAACGCCGGAACGCCGGAACGCGATACTCGACGGTATGCGGGTGTATCGCACATTGATGTCGACAATCTGAACGTCGATCAGATTCACTCCCTGACACGGCTCCATAAGGTGTCGATTTCGGGCCTAGGTTACTACCCAAACCCCCTCGACCCGAACCCCGAGAAAGCCGAGTTCTACAGGGAACACATCAAACAAATTATCCGGGCAGCGGCCAAACTGGGTGTTCCGGTTGTCAATACGTTTATTGGTCGGAACCCATCCCTGAACATTACCGATAACCTGAAATTGTACGCCAAACACTGGCCCGCCATTGTCAAAGAAGCCGAAGCGTGCAACGTGAAAATAGGCATCGAAAATTGCCCCATGTGGTTTACTGACGATGAGTGGCCGGGCGGCAAAAACCTCGCCACCACCCCAGCCATCTGGGATCGCATGTTCGAGATTATTCCCTCGCGGGCGCTGGGACTAAATTATGACCCCAGCCACCTGATCTGGCAAATGATGGACGAAGTCAAACCCATTTACGACTATCGCGACCGGTTGCATCACATTCACCTGAAAGATGCAAAACTTTACCCCGACAAGCTGAACCGGGTAGGTGTCCTGGCCAATCCGCTGGACTATCATTCGCCCAAACTTCCCGGCCTGGGTGATGTTCGCTGGCGCGATTTCTTTGCCGCACTAACGGACGTTCGATACAGAGGCCCTGTTTGTATTGAAGTAGAGGATAAAGCCTATGAAAGCCATCCCGACGATGTCAAAACGGCTATCCTGACCGCTCGAAATTACCTCAGTCAGTTTCTGGTTTTGTAATCCATGATTGATAAACTGAACCAACTCGATATCCACTTTTTTTTGTGGCTCAATGGTCGCTACACGCCTTGGCTGGACCCGATCATGATCTGGATTACGGAGCGTAACAGCTGGTTTCCACTATACGCTCTACTCATTGGCTGGCTTATTTTCGCGTATCGGAAGCAAGCCCTCGGGTATATTCTGACCATTATTTTTTCCGTAGCGCTCGCCGACCAGGTAGCCTCTTCGGTTTTTAAGCCGCTTATTCATAGGCTGAGGCCCTGCCATGAACTATCGTTGCAAACCTTCATTCATCTCGTAATGGAGTGCGGTGGGCAGTATGGCTTTGTCTCTTCCCATGCGTCGACCACGTTTGCCCTGGCAACCAGTGTTTGGTTGATGCTGGGCAAAAAGCATCCCTGGCTACAATTGGGATTTTTGTGGGCCGCTATTGTATCGTATAGCCGAATTTATGTGGCGGCCCACTACCCGCTCGATGTGCTGGCAGGCACTGGTGTTGGTGTGTTATCGGCAGCCTTTTGTGTTTTCATTCTGCGCAAGATTCAGTCACGTTCGGAGAAGAGTAAATTGGTTTAAAATAGCCATTTCGAATACTATAATGATTAGAATCAGATCAGATTTTAACCACATCGGACCGCCGAAGCGG
>JAQBNX010000231.1 GCA_028288385.1 Spirosoma sp. | reverse complement strand
TGCCGGGGAGTTTGCTGGTGTTGTTATGAAAATGTATTAACGTAACGCTGGATACGCGATATTTGCCCCGTCAACATTATCCCAGTGCCGGACTAACAAAACCGGCTGATTGGGGCTAGCCAATGTCTCAAAAAGTAGTTCTTGCGTTCAGTGGAGGTCTCGATACCTCCTTGTGTGTTAAATATTTGTCTGAAGATCGGGGCATGGAAGTCCACTCTGTACTGGTCGATACTGGTGGTTTTTCCGATGCCGAACTGGTTGCTATTGAAGAGCGGGCTTATTCATTAGGCGTCAAATCGCACGTTACCATTGCCAAAACAGACGATTACTATCAGCAGTGCCTGAAGTTTCTGGTGTTTGGTAACGTGCTGAAAAACAATACGTACCCGCTTAGTGTCAGCGCCGAACGTATTTTTCAGGCCATCGCAGCGGCCGAGTATGCCCGTAACATTGGTGCGAGTGCTATTGCGCATGGCAGCACCGGCGCGGGCAACGATCAGGTCCGGTTCGATATGGCTTTTCGAATCATTGCACCCGACGCTGAAATCATTACCCCCATCCGCGATCTTAAGCTCTCCCGTGAGGCCGAAATTGAGTACCTGAAATCAAAAGGGGTGGAGCAGGAGTGGCACAAAGCCACTTATTCCATCAATAAGGGATTGTGGGGTACGTCGGTTGGTGGGAAAGAAACGCTAACTTCTGACCAGTTCCTGCCTGACTCGGCCTGGCCTACGCAAGTGACCAAATCCGAACCAGAAACCATCACACTCACGTTTCAGTACGGAGAGATAAAGGGCATAGCAACGTCATCGAATTCATCACAACAGGATAGCAACGAAACTTTTGCTAACCCTGTCGATGCCATCCGTCGGCTAACTGAATTGGCGGGTCCTTTTGGTATAGGGCGCGACATTCACGTTGGCGATACAATCATTGGCATAAAAGGCCGAGTCGGCTTTGAGGCTCCAGCACCGTTAATTTTGATCAAAGCTCACCATGCACTCGAAAAGCATGTGCTGGCTAAATGGCAGTTGTACTGGAAAGATCAGTTGGCAAACTGGTATGGCACCATGCTCCACGAAGGACAGTTTATGGACCCCGTCATGCGCAATATCGAAACGTTTCTGGCCGACACCCAAAGTCACGTATCGGGTAAGGTGCATGTGTTGCTGGCACCTTACCGTTTTCAGGTACTGGGGATTGAGTCGGATCACGACCTGATGTCATCGGCTTTTGGCTCATATGGCGAGATGAACAATGCCTGGACGGGCGACGACGTGCGGGGCTTCTCAAAGGTGGCATCAAACCAGGTCATGATCTATGAGAAAATTAACAACCAGTGATTGGTAAATCGCGAAAATACTGTGCGCCACGTAGTGTAGCTTATCCGCTTCGAGCACTCGATCTGGTGGTGGATACCTACGTTGGCTTAGCTGGTAAACGTCAATTAGGGCCCATTACGTCTCCACCCACTGTGCTGGTGTTGACATCGGGGCATTTAGGTGACGCCTTAATTCTTTCCTATACGTTCCCGTTGATTCATCAACGCTACCCAGGAGCACAGATCGATGTGGTGGCCGGATCCTGGTGCGATCCCATCTGGGCCGATAATCCCTACGTGCGACAGGTGGTGCACGTAGATCACCCCAGTACCAACCGGCGGGCTTCAACAATTAGCCAAAAGTGGCGTGTATTCGGCCAAACGGCTCGTGCTGCCATTGCACAGATACGTAACGAGGTCTATGACTACTCGGTCGATATACGCTTTTCGAGCGCTCCCATGCACTTTCTTCTGCCATTTCTGCAGGTTAAACAGGCAAATGGTTTTGGTACCTATGGATGGGGTGGACTGCTCGATAACGAGTTTTTTCTGCCCGATGGCGAGTTTCATAATTTTGCGTTGATCAGCCAGTTGTTTGGAAAGCTGGGCGTAGAAACCGACGTGCGTACGGTGGTACCCTATTTCTCAACCGGTCAGTTAACCGAAGAACAGGTATGGAATAAACTAGGTGTCTCCGTTCCGGATGGTCAGTTGGTTTTATTATTTCCGGAGACAGGCAGCCCCGAAAGAGAATTACCGTCAGCCTTTTGGCACCAGCTTATAGCTCAGCTAGTGGGTCTGTGTCCAAATGCAACATACGTGTTTATAGGTCAGACCCCGTTGACCAGCCAACTGTACGACGCTGTCCAGCAACAGCATGCCACTGAGAGCAGTCATTTCGTATCGGCCGTTGGTAAGCTAAGTATTCGAGACCTGGCTGTGCTGGCTCGTCAGGCTTCATTTGCGGTTACCCTAGATTCCCTACCGGCACATTTGTGCGTCATTTTCTGCCCTACCGTTTCTTTTTTTAACAGCGGCATGGGACTTCAGTTTTTCCCAATAGGCAACAAGCCGACGCTCGTGTTTCACAATAATCGTGGCAGTCAGGATCTAACCCTTGACCGGCCCGGTTTTGTGAGTACCTACGTCGAGCAGTTCGATGAGGTTGTTATTGAAAAGGCACTTAGAGCGGTTCTAGCAGCTTCTGTAAAGACAATATCGTGACAGATCAATTTATTAACATCGGCATTATTGGCGGGGCAGGCTACACAGGTGGCGAACTGCTGCGTATTTTACTTCATCACCCATTCGTTAAGGTTCAGTTTATTCATAGCAAAAGTCACGCCGGCAAACCCGTCTGGACGACGCATACCGATTTACTGGGTGATACTGAACTGACGTTTTCTGGCGATGATCCGGCAGTTTTGCTTGCACAGGGTGGTGTAGATGCCCTTTTTCTGTGTTCGGGGCACGGAGCTTCGGCTACGTTCCTGGCCGAACATGAGATTTCCGATGACATTACTGTGATTGACCTCAGCGCTGACTTTCGCGACCAACACGATGACTTCATATATGGTCTGCCCGAACTCCAGCGTGAGCGTATTCAGGAAGCAACGCGCATCGCCAATCCCGGTTGTTTTGCCACCAGTATTCAACTGGCTCTCCTGCCCCTGGCTAAAGCCGGACGGTTAACAAATGCCGTCCAGGTAAGTGCCATTACGGGCAGCACCGGTGCAGGTCAGGCACTGTCCCCCACTACGCACTTCACCTGGCGAAACAACAACGTATCCATTTATAAGGCGTTTGAACACCAGCACCTGGCTGAGATACGACAGAGCCTGATGATGCTCAATCCAGATTTTAGCCACGCCATTAACTTCGTACCATACCGGGGCGACTTCACGCGGGGCATCATGGCCAATGTCTACACGCCCTTTGATGGGACGCTGGACGAGGCTAACGAGTTGTACCGAACGTACTACGCTGGTCACCCGTTTACGCACGTTAGCGACGCCCCGGTTGACGTGAAGCAGGTTGTCAATACAAACAAGTGTTTCCTGCATCTGGAATTGCACGACGGCCAGTTATTGATTACCAGCGTCATTGATAACCTCACCAAAGGAGCATCGGGACAGGCCGTTCAGAACATGAACCTGGTTTTTGGCCTGCCCGAAGACACCGGATTACGGCTTAAAGCGGTGGCATTCTAAACTGATTGTGCAGAAAATTTAATTAAACGCCAATGCTGTAAGGGTTTTTCATCATGTTTAAAGCTATGGTGGGACTTACACCAGAGCAACCGCAGGAACAATCTTTGTCTCAGTCCTGGCCGATACGTCCGGCATAACCTGCCCGCTCAAAGCCGATCTGCGGGGTGGGCGTTGCTTCATATGTTTGGCCTGCATCCTGATCGCTTACAATAAATTCAAATACCTGAGCCGCCGGACCGCGTAGTTTAATCTTAAACTGATTGCTGTTCAACAGGCCCCCGGGTAACCGGACCAGGTCGGTACGCTCTTCGCCATGCCGTAAATTATGCCCGCCTAAAATCACCACGCGCCAGCCGCCTGCAACAGGTGCGTACCGAACCAGGTAGACCGGACGCTGACTACCGATAGTTCCTTCCTGATAATTATAAGCCTGTATTGCATCGTATTGTTGCCAGTCTCCCACCTGATCGACTTTCACTTCCGGCTTTAGCTCCATGGTAGAATTATCAAAGAAGCGTTCATAAACCTGTAAATCGGCTCTGGCCTGAAATAAGGCTGTGACCGTATGGAATACCTGATTAAAACCTGACGTATTGGCGAAATCAAACATGCCAGGAGAATTAAACAAGTGAAAGCCACTGCCTGGAGTTCCTCCTTCCAGAAAG
>JAQBNX010000229.1 GCA_028288385.1 Spirosoma sp. | reverse complement strand
TCAGAGATAAACAATGCCACCTCTTCATTTTTCAGCTTTAATTCTTTAATCGTTTCGAGTGCTTCATTAGCCGATTCGATGGCAACTATCCTGTAGTCGTCGCGGTACTCATTTCTAATGTCCCGTTGTATTGCCCGCAATACCTGTATGTCGTCATCAACGAGGATAATGTAAGGAAGCTTCATGTTTATTCGTTTATGAATGACTGATTCAATTTTAAGCCGGCGTGTGTGCAATCGGAATGTAAACCGAAAAGCAAGTTCTGCCGGGTTCAGTGGTGACTTTTATATCACCCTTATGACGTTTAATAATCCTGTTTACAAGGTCCAACCCAATACCTGTACCTTCTCCTACTTTTTTTGTGGTAAAGAATGGATCAAAAATCCTTGAAATGATGTCTTGAGGAATACCCACGCCGTTATCGATAATAGAAACTATTACGTTTTTATTATTGTGAGAAGTCTCAATAGTGAGTATTCCGTTTTTTTCAAGGGCGAATACAGCATTATCAATAAGGTTAGTCCAAACTTGGTTGAGTTCGCTAACAAAAGCTGGAACATCGGGCATGTCCTGACTAAACTTCTTAATCACTTCAATATTTTTCTCCCGGAGCTTAAACCCTAAAAGCGTCAATGTATTTTCTATATCCTGGTGAACGTTAGTGAGCTGCAAATCATTGGCTCTATCCATATGCACATGGCTTTTAATGGATCCTACCAAATTGGAAATGCGGCTAGAAGCATCAGCTAGGTCTACAATAATTTTCTGAGAGCTTAATAAATTTTCAAGCCATGGGATTATCTGAATAAATGGGCCCTTGCCTAAATCGATGCTAATGCGCTCAAGCTCCTTTGTAGAAAATCCGTATTCTGAAAACGTTTCTGCTGTCTCTCTGTCAGCGATTCCCTTTTCCTCCAGCCACTCCTCAATCTCGTCTTCATTTTCTATGCGCTGAAGTGTTGTCCATTTAACAGTATCTACAGGTGCATTGTCTTTTTCCTTTACCAATGAACGTATGTGTTCAAGATGTTCTGGCGTTATGTTACAATCAAGCAACTTTTTTGTAAGTTCATAATTCCGGTTCAATCTTTTCTTAAGTTCATTTGATATTCCCTTAATTGCTGCTGCCGGATTATTCATTTCGTGGGCAATACCCGCAGCAAGGTTACCAAGGGCATTCACCTTTTCATGCTGCAACTGTGTAGTGGCAAATATGCGCGCCCTTTCAGTCATGTAAGCAATAAGCTTTTGACTAAAATCAGTACTGAGCTGCTCCAATTCAGGAAAATCTTTTCTATTAATACCAATCAGTTTTACTTCTCCCAAGGCATACGAATAACCTGGGTAAGTTTTCATTCTTGAGTAAGGCATCACACCACCTATACCACCTGTAAGATTGTTATTTTCGAATGTATAAAAATAAACCTGGCGTCCATTAATATACATATAAAAAGCAATCTTACCTTCTAAAATAATCCACATCCAGTCGGCCGGCTCACCATATTTTGCAATCAAGTCCCCATCAACTAATTCACGATATTCAGAATGAGACAATATCCATTGGAGATGCTCATCAGAAAGTTCGCTCAACGCAATAATTTTTTTTAAATCTTCGATCGTTACAGATTGCATTATCTACTAAATTTTAGGGAAGCACATAGTTATGTAATCCGAACCTAAACCGTTCTCCTGCCTGGTTGCAAAGACTAAGGATTAACTTAAATCATAATTAACCCGTTGCCCACTTCTACTCCTGGGCAGCAGGTTAAATTCCATGGGTGTTTCTTTGGAGAGCACAAAGATCTCGATGGCGTGTTTCAGGAAAGACTCTACTGGCGTAATGCCGGCTAGCATCAGGTCAATGTGAAAATACACCCACTCCTGAAGCCAGCACGTATTGTGCGCCCATATAAAGGACCGCAGCAGACTGTTCCGGCTTAGTTGCCGGTTGGCCACTTTCTCCATCTGCTTTTGGGTCCGTGGCTTCCGCACGCATAGGTGATGAATCGTCAAATCAGCGGAGTTAGTGGCGCGCATTGGGCCAAAACTCGTCCACAAGGCCGTAGAAGAGGCCATAACCGGTATTTGGGGAATGATGAAGTGGTTATACAGTTTAGCGTTGGGATTTAGTAAAAACGGTTCGCCATCCTTAGCCAGTTTCAGCGTATCTATGCCGCTTTTATTGCCGGTTGCCCATATCACCACGTCGCAATCCTGTTCGCTGCCATCCTTTAGCATTATGCCAGCTTCCGTAAACTGGGCAATTTCACCTAAGGTGTAGGGTGTATCCTTGATATCTTTACGTTGGGTAGGGCATAAAAGCCCTCCGTGAAAATGATTGAAGTCGGTATGAGGTTTACCATAAGTATACAAGTAACCTGATGACCAGTGTAGGATAGCGCCTAACCTGGAAGAAACACCCGTCCAAAGAACCGTTGCGAGGTAACTCACGCCCCTTACTTTATTCATGAAAGAAGCATTATGGAGCAATGCTTCGTATTTGTAGAATAAGTAAGGTTTGCGCATTAACCAGGTAAAGTTTGTAAACCCGGCCCTACGAAAGCCCAGTACCACGTCGCAGGCTGCTTTGCCTCCACCTACTACAACAACCTTTTTATTGTTTTTTATGATGTCATTAAAGTCAGTGGTTTTATACTGGGTGGTATGCAATTGTTTGCCCTTAAACTTTTCTGCTCCCTTCACGGACGGTACATCACCAAACGCAGCCATTGAGGCCCAGATTACCATGTCGTAAGGGCCTGATTCACGGTGCTCACCGGTTAGTGTATCCGTTATCGAAATGGTGCCTTTCTTGTTAGTTGAGTTGTAATTAACCGAATCGACATTGGAATGGAACTGCATGTGAGACCGTAAACCATTTGTTTCGGCAAAACGGTGGATATACCGTTCCACCTCTTCGGCCATTACCTTTCCACCCTGTACGTCCCGATCGGTACTGTATGGAAGCCCATCGAACGAAGTCACCGTCATGCTGCCATGTATCTGCAAGCCATGATAGCGCAGATTTTTGTGCCAGGTTCCGCCAATGTCATCGTATCGCTCATACACGTCAACATTTGACACGCCCCGTTTTTTAAACCGCTCCAGACATTGTAAACCGCTCCATCCTCCGCCGATGATGGCTATCCGCAGGTCTTCAGGTTTACGATGGTACTTGTAGTTGCTCTTTATTACCCCACGTTGAATCGCTATAGTCATCAGCATCACTGGTATAAGCGCAATAAACAGAGCGAAAAAGAGCAGCGAGAAAACGGTTACCAACAGCCAGCCAAATGGTGCCCACCACGCCAATTTCTCAGTAGGTTTCCCCAGAAGTGAGTAGGGTGTGATCATTAGCGGTACGTCTGGCGTCTCGCTGGCAAATGGTGGTGCTGTAGTTACCATATTATTATACAATTATTATACAAAGGAATATAGGGTACAGGATCTATTCAGATTAAGCAAATCGATTCTCAAACCGGTAATGTATGTTGGTTTTCAGCGTTGTTTTTATGGCTTAATGACTGCACTTTTATAATGAAGGTCATAATCTTTTTCCTATTCCTGAAAATGTAACGCGAGCTGCTGTATAGCCTTAATTATATAGCGTATTGCCTTATTGATGTGGGTTGCAGATATTGACAGTCGTATTCAGCTCTTAACTTCAATAGTTCCCACGTAGTGATTCCTAACGGGTCGAAAATACGCAGAATAATCAAATTACGGACGTTGACCTGTAGCTCATAGTATATCGCCTTGAGAACAGCTCATTGGAAACCCTTATTTTTGCTAAATCATTAGGCATTAGTTGATTAACTTGAAAATACTACTCGTCATAGTCGGTCCAACAGCGGTTGGAAAAACCAGTCTCTGTGTTGAGTTAGCGAAACGGCTGCAAACAGACATCGTCTCGGCCGATTCGCGACAACTCTACCGCGAACTGAACATTGGCACCGCCAAACCGCTGCCCGAGGAGATGGGCGGCATTCCGCATCACTTCATTAACTCGCACAGCATACAGGACCCCGTCAATGCGGGGCGTTATGAACGCGAATGCCTGGCGGTTTTGGCAGAGCTGTTCGAGAAAAAAGATGTTGTTATCCTGTCGGGCGGCACAGGCCTGTATATCAACGCCGTTTGCAATGGGCTGGATGATTTGCCGCCGGTGGAACCGGCACTGAGGCAACAGTTAGTAGACCGCTTGAAGCAGGAGGGTCTGGCTTCACTTCAAGAAGAACTGCGCCGATTAGACCCGGTCTATGCCAAAACCGCCGATTTGCAAAACCCGATCCGCGTCACCCGAGCGTTGGAAGTGTGCCTGTCATCGGGAGCACCATTTTCATCGTTTCGGCGACAGCAACCCGCTGAGCGTCCTTTCCAATCGGTGCTGATCGCCCTCGACCGTCCCCGCGAAGAACTATACGCCCGAATTGATGCTCGTATGGATGCCATGCTATGGGCAGGATTAGTCGATGAGGTATGTTCGCTGCTGCCTTACCAGCACTTACCAGCACTACAAACCGTTGGCTATCAGGAGGTATTTCCGTATTTAGCTCATAAATATGGCTATGATGAAATGGTCCGCCTTCTGAAACGAAACTCCCGGCGGTATGCCAAACGCCAGCTAACGTGGTTTCGCAACCAGGGAAATTACCGTTGGCTGAAGGCGGAGGAGGTCGAAGCGATGGCAAATGATTTTTCGCATAACCCCACGGCATTCCTCTTATAACGCTCGGTAGGCCAGCATACCACCGATAACATTACGGACATTGTTGAAGCCGTTCTCTTCCAGAATCTGCTGTGCCCTGGCGCTACGTGCGCCCGAGCGGCAGTGCACAATTACTTCCTCATCCTGCAACCCGTCGAGTTCGTCCAGCCGGTAAGGCAAGTCACCCAAGGGTATCAACGTAGCGCCAATGTTGTCGGCTTCGTATTCATTTGGTTCACGAACGTCGATAAGATTCAGCGTTTCGCCCTTATCAAGCCGCTCCTTCAGGTCTTGTACAGTAATATCCATGGTTGTAATCTGATAGTTATTGCGTTATTTAATCAATGCGTTACGTTAGTCGGTTGTCCTTTAGCCGGTTCACAACACACTTACCGGGAAATTAATAGTTTTTGCACAAAAGTACGGTTGCCGTCGCTGAGCCGAAGCAGGTACAAGCCTTCGGGCAAGTGACTCACATCGGCCGTCTGTTGCCCCCGGACGGGTTCAATTGAATAAAGCAAACGCCCGTCAGCAGTCATTACATCCAAACGGGTAAGAGCCGCATCTTTCCAGCGAATCAAACCCGTAGTTGGGTTTGGATATACTAGTAGTGGGACTTGGGGTTCCGGGGTAGCTGTAGCCGTGATCAGGGCCGTGTCTTTACCGCCCATTACGGGTCTGAGCATAAAAGCACCCTGAATATTCAGCGCTGCCGAATTTTGATTTTGCTCCCAATTGCTGCCTCCATTATAAAAAATCTGTCGACCAAATGGACTGTTTTTATCAACGCCCAATCGCAGAAACGTCGTGTCGCTGGTGCTGATCTGCTGATAGCCGATATAAAACGTATCGCTTACAGAAACTCCCCGATCAAATTTAAAATCGACAAAGCCATTTCGGTTCGGTGCGTACTGTGTGGCAAACGACTTCCGGTACAGCGCCGTTCCAGGGCGTCCATTCGTGTTGCTCAATACACTAATCACAAATGGCTGGCCCGTTTGGTTGGTACGAAAGGGCACTATAACGGCCCGGATGCCCGAGACCACATCGGGCTTATTCAGTATATAACGTACCGCCACCTGTTCGCGCGGACCGGTTTGCAAACCAAACTCCCACGACCCATCATCATAGGCATAGTAGTCGTCGAGCACGGCCTGAGCCGAAAGGCTATCGTTCTGGCGGAGGTTTATACCCGGAATCGACGGGTTCTGGTCATCGGTCGTTATCAGATCAACTTTGTAGCGCAGCACTGCCCTCGTTGCCGTTCCAAAACCGGTTAGCGGAGACGGTCTGATACTCTTACGCTGCGAACTCAACGACGGAACCAGGACTGTATTTGCCGGGGGGATGTCCTGCAACACGCGCCCCGACACCTCATCACGTACGGTGAAGCGAAAGGTCGTGAAGTTGAAGTTATTGAATAGGTTATTGATATCAGTCGTGACCGAGTCGGCGGTTTCGGCAGCCGCATTCACTACGTACTGCGCCAGCGGCATGGCGGTGTATCGTTTCAGCAGTGGACTGAGGGACTGCCGAATCGCCACGTCTTTCACAAACCGGTCGTTTCGGGAACGGCCCCGGTTGAGATACACGTAGTCGATGTTCCAGGTATCGAACGGCCCGGATGCCCGCCCGTATGACCGAAATCGAAAGGCAAACTGACTATGCAGGTAAGCGGGTGTAATGACGGGAATAAATGCCTGCACAAAGTTATTATTGGCCACACCTCCCTCTACCTGCCAAACGGTTTGCCAAGAACCGGTGCGATCCAGAAACTGAACCGTTAGGGAGTCACCAATATCGGGCGATTCGCCCAAACCCCGACTTTGCCAGTAGAAACTCAGGTAAACCGAATCGGCCACCGACAGCCCTGCCAGATTGATAGGCCTAGATGCCAGCGTATCGGTGTAGCCCTGGGCAAACTGGTTATTACGTACGTAAGGCAATCCATTGGCGGCTAGTCCATCAAACGATGCCATCCCAACTGTAGGCTGATTAATGGACATCGTATTATTAATATAGACCCCACTGCCGGGTTGCCAGCGGCCGGGATCGGGCAGGCTCCCTAAAGCATTAACCGACCGGGTTGAGAAATCATCGAAAAACGGTAGGCTGAGCGACGTCTGCGCCTGGGTGGGTCCTGCAAAGCAACCAAACAGCAGGATTACTACGCTGGTCAGGGTACGTCTGACATAGTTTAAATAAGACCAATCTGGTAATGCAATACTCATTTGATATCCATGCCGGACACGCTGTTTATCGATCCGGGTCAACCGGTCCAACCACCCATAAATCCATTGTTTCGCCCACCCGAATCCGTTCGCCTGACCGGGCCTCGGGCCGCTGGCGAACCACCGTACCCACTTCTTTTTCGGGATCATCGACCGGGATTTTAGTGCCTATTTTCAGGTTGGAACCACGAATGGCAGCCTCGGCCTCATCAATCTGCAACCCTACAACGTTTGGAATCTCGAACATCGTGTTACCTAAACCGTCGCCAATCTCAAAGTCTATTTTGGCTCCTTTGGGTACGGGCGTTCCAGCAGCAATTTCTTTCCCATTGTATAACTGACGAAGCACTGCATTCTTAGCCACGTCGGGTACGTAGTCTTTATCACCAACCTCCAGCCCCAACGACCTGAGATTCAGTTCGGCACTACGAAAAGTCAGACTAACGAGTTGCGGCATGGCCACCATGGGAGCAACCCTTCGGGTGATGGTTACGTAAATTTTACGCTCCTCCTTCACCTTCATGTTGGCACGGGGGTACTGCTGAATGACCGTCAGTGGCTGCGCTCCCACTACGTATGTGCAGTCACTAACTTCATAGCGCAGGTTCCGGTCGCCCAGTATGTTTTGGAGTTCATCGACGCTCAGGCGCGTTACGTCCGGTACGGTTATCGTCTGGCCGTGGTTGGTGGTGTAGGGCAGATAAACAAAGAAAAATGCCAGAAATAGCGCAGTCACTAGGGCCATGACAAGGCCAATGTGAATCAGCAGGTCAGGAAACGATCGGGTGCTGATTTTAGCCATTCAACAAGGTGTATTTTGAACTCATTCGCACAAAAGTAGCAGAATCCCCAGCCGCTTACCGGTATCCTGCCAGCATTTTTTTAAGGTATTTTCCTACGATATCGAACTCCAGATTCACCGTGTCCCCTACCTTGAGTTCGCGAAAATTGGTGTGTTCATACGTGTAGGGAATGATGGTAACCCGAAACCCATTGGGTTGTGAATTAAAAACGGTTAAACTCACTCCATTGATACAAATGGACCCTTTCTCAACCGTTACGTTGTCGGTCGTATTGGCGTATTCAAAATCGAAAAGCCAGCTGCCATCCATATCCTGTACCGCCGTACACACCCCTGTCTGATCGACGTGTCCCTGCACAATATGACCATCGAAACGACCATTGGCCGGCATACACCGTTCGAGGTTAAGGCGATCACCGGGCCTGATTTGGCCAAGGTTTGTTTTCTTAAGCGTTTCGTCAACCGCCGTAACCGTATAGCTGTTGCCTTTAATTCCTGTTACGGTCAGGCAAACGCCATTATGGCTCACGCTCTGGTCTACCTTTAATTCAGCCGCCAGCGACGACTCAATCGTGAAAGTAAGGTTCGTACCGGCCCGTTCAATACCCGACACAAGGCCGGTTGTCTCTATAATTCCCGTGAACATAGTTTATGGTTGTAAGCCATCTGAATGCAAGCGCAAACTGGCATTTGCCAAACACCCTTGCTACGACTTACCATTGATAACTCCTATTAGGAACAGCGAACTGCCAAACGGGGTTCGGGGAAACCATTTTTGTTCCTTGTGGACGATTCGATAGAGCGTTTCGTTGAGCCAGGCGGGCGGCAGATACACATCCGAGTGAGCGTTGTCTTCACTGCGCCAGCCACTGCGCAATTGCCAGTTTTGCCATTGGCGCATCAGCAAAATAAGGGGCGATAAGGCCATGCTCCAGTAGGTAGCCGTCTGAATCCGAAACCCATGGGATGGCAGGAGCCGGTCGAAGTCGGCCCTGACAAACCGACGCATACTACCTACTGCCAGATCATGCTGCCCGCGAAAAACGTTAAAAGCATTGTTGTTACTGATTAGGACACCCATTGGCTTAAGCCGCCGGCCAATCTGCTCAACCAGGCGTAGCAAATCGAAGTCGGCAATATAGCAAAACACATCGTTGCAGATGATCGCATCGTAGTATTCGAGTGGTTGAAGGT
>JAQBNX010000785.1 GCA_028288385.1 Spirosoma sp. | reverse complement strand
GTCGAGATCGAGCGGCACTCGGTCCAAGAGCCCGACAAGGACGGCCTGGAGGGCGGCGTCAAGCCGCTGCTCGACTGCCTGCTGGTGCGGTCGAGCGTCCACCCGCGCGGGATGGGCTTCGTCGTCGACGACAAGCCTGCCTGCCTGATGACGAATATCCGGCACGTGCCGTCTCCGACGCTCCGGGGGCAATGCACAATCGTTCGGATTGCGGCTTGGCCATGAATAAGGGCTGGCTGGCCGTTGTTGCTCACAATAGACTAAGTGGTGCCGCTCGGAAGGCGGCGGCTAGGGGTCTGGCGCCAACCAGAACCCCTAGCCTAACCAATCAACCTGTGCATGAGGTCGATATGGCTGAGGCGAAAAATGTACCGGGAAACTCGGTGCGACACAAGAATTCCGCGTGGTCAACCGAGTTCGGGGGGGCGATCTAATGGCCCGCATCCGGTCGGTTCACCCCTGGCTCTGGACGGATGAGGCATTCGTCTCCGTCTCCCCGCTGGCGCGGTTGTTGTCTATTGGCATCCTCAACGAGTGCGACGATCAGGGCGCATTTGAGTGGAAGCCGGTCACGCTGCGGATGCGGCTGCTGGCCGCCGACAACGTGGACGTACACGCGCTGCTCGACGAGCTCAAGAACGTCGACCTGATCCGCTGCTACACCATCGGCCCGCGCGCCTACGGCGTCTGCCGCGACTTCCAGAAGTGGCAGCGGCCGAAGAAGCCGAACGCGCTCCACCCGATCCCAGACGATCTGCTCGACTACGTGGGCGCGCGGGATGCCGGCGACGGCTCGGCCGACGAGGAAGGGCCGGGGAGTTCACCACCTGTTCCTCCTAGTTCTGCTCCTGTTCCTCCAGCACCCCGTAATCCGTCCTCCAGCGGTGGGGAAGCGGTGGGGAACCAGTCCCCCACTGGTGGGGAAAATGCTCCGCAGAGGGAGGAGGAAGGAGGAAAGAGGGAAGAGAAGGAGGAAGGAGAGAAAGACTCTCGCGCGGTGCGCTCGGGCGGTCGTTCGCGCGCTGCGCAGGCGGATGCCGAATTCGCCGAGTTTTACGCCGCCTATCCGCACAAGGTCGCGCCTGATGCCGGGCTCAAGGCGTGGCAGCAGGTTCGCACCGCCGGCACGCCCGCGGCCGAGATCATGGCCGGGCTCGCCGTGCACAAGTTCTCCGACGACCCGAAATACATCCCGCATCCGGCCACGTGGCTGCGCCAGGGGCGGTGGAAGGATCGGCCGGCGCTGCGGGTCGTTCCGTCGGCTCCGCGGCCCGCTGCGGCCCGCGCTGGCAAGCTCGACTGGATGACGGGCGGTTACGACAACACGGCTGACGACGACTTCAACGGCACCACCCTGGAGGCCAACGCGCAATGAGCAGCACCATGATTTCCCGCCCTGCGTCCTCCGTCCCGGCCGAGCGGCGCGCACCCAGCGACGTGTCGTATGTCCTCGGGGCTCCGGTGATGACCGCGGATCTGGGCCACGCCGTCGACGCCGCCTGGAATTTCGGCGTCAAGGCTCCACCGCCGCCGGCCCGCGTGCGGGAGGCTCGGGCGGTCCTGCCGGTGCTACAGGATCGCCTCGCCGCGCCGACGAGCCCGGCGGTGATCCGGGCGTGGCTGATGGGCGTCGCCACCGCCTGCAACAACCCGCCGGCGGAAGGCGACTTCCTGGCGCGGCTGGCGAGCGTCGTCGAGGCCAGTAGCGATCTGCCGGAGTGCGTCTGGACCGTCGACAACCGGCGGGCCTTCATCCGCGCGGGCGGCTCGAAGTTCTTCTGGCCGGGTGCCGGTGAGGTCGACGAATTCCTGCGGGGCAAGCTCAACGAGCTCACGCGCCAGCGCGAGGGCTTGCTGCGGGTTGCCACCTTCGGGCAGTCCCAGGCGGCGGCGCCAGAGCCGGCGGGGGTCAAGCCGGCGTCGGTCGTCGAGCGTGACGCGATCCTCGCCAAGTTCCGCGGCGACTTCGCCCAGGCGATGGAGCCGGTGCGCGAGGCTGCGGCCCGGCCGGCGGGCAAGATGCGGGTCGAGCCGCGGCCGCTGTCGGCCGGCCATCTGGCGAAGCTGCGCGACGAGAACCCGCTGGTGCAGGCCGCGCGGTCCATGACGGCCGAGCTCGACGAGGAAAAGCGGGCGAGGGAGGACTGGTGACCGCCTTCGAGGCGATATTCACGATCCTGTTCTCGATGATCGCGGGGGCAGATCTGGCCATCTATTTCCGGGCCGGCGGTGATGCGTCCTACCTGGCTGCGGGTGCGTTCGAGCTCGGGCTGGTGGTGCTGCAAGCCATCTGGATCGTGGTGACCGTGCCGTCCGACCGCGAGTAGCAGGACGAGCTCGGCCACGAAAAAGCCCCGGCGGGTGATCCCTGCCGGGGCTTTGCTTTGGGCTCGATGCGGTAGGGGCTAGGCGGTTGCCCAGGGGGCTTTGTTCTGCCGCGGCGGGTTCGGGACGGCGGCGTTAGGGTCGCCGGTCGCTGCCGGGTTCTTCGGATCCAGAGCGCCGATCTCCACCAAGCCCTGCACGCGCTCGCTGTCT
>JAQBNX010000199.1 GCA_028288385.1 Spirosoma sp. | reverse complement strand
TCACTGGAAAAGAAGGCGCATTCAACCGTCGTACGACTGCCTTAACGTCAAAAGTGACATACGCATTACCGGATACAACGGGGCCTATTGTCTTGGCTTTTGATACGTTGAGGGCAACATTGGGAGTGGTTGGAGTGACTTCCCCAGCGTGCTGCCGTCGCTGCCCAGAAATATCAGTTTCTCGATTCTGAACTCACATGGATAAGGGCAATCGGTGCCATTACTGAGTTTGCAATTAACCGTCTCGGAAGAAGTCGTGGGCGGGTGATCGGTACAGGTAGTTAAGAAAAGAGCCAGACAAGCCAGAGACATCATTTGCTAACCATGCTGACGAACTACAAGGTGTAAGGGTTTCATAGCTAGTTAGTGAGGATTAAAACAATTCAACGATTCCTCTCAAATGTAGAAACGTAACCAGCGATAATCCTACAGTGATTGAGTAACCGGATTCATTCTCCTAATCAAGGCTTGTACCCACTGAGCCATTTGCGTCATGACTTAAGCACCAAGTCTCACTTTATTAGACAGCAAACTAATGACAGGGCTATATAAAGCTTAAAAGCAAAAGCCCTCATAATCTAACAACAGATTATGAGGGCTTTTTAGTAGCGGGAGCTGGACTCGAACCAGCGACCTTTGGGTTATGAGCCCAACGAGCTACCAACTGCTCCATCCCGCGGTGTTTGGAGTGCAAATGTACGTTGACTCTTTGGTAATTCAAATATATTTTGAAAAAATGTTTTCAGGGCTACTGGAAACGTTTTTCTGGATGCACCGGTTCTGTAAAAGCCACTGGCAATCAGCCAGCGGGATCACCTACGTATGAACACAGAAGGAATCATTGAGTTCCCGGCCGATCATAAGGCCGGCTTCGTCAGCATTGTCGGCAAGCCCAATGTTGGTAAATCAACGCTGATGAACCAGCTCGTGGGTGAGCGGTTGTCAATCATCACTGCTAAAGCACAGACTACCCGCCACCGCATCATGGGTATTCTGAACGGAACCCATAACGGCCAGCAATTTCAACTCGTTTATTCTGATACGCCCGGTATCATTAAGCCGCTCTACAAACTTCATGAGTCCATGATGAGTTTTGTGCGCGGCTCCATTGAAGACGCCGATGTAGTCCTGTTTGTGACGGATATTTTTGAGCAGCATGACGAAAATGACGTCATTGAGCGACTGCAGAAATCCGAAGTCCCCGTGCTTTTGCTTATCAATAAGATTGATCAGGCTACGCAGGAGCAGGTAGAGGAAAAAATAGCGTACTGGCGGGAGAAGTTTAATGCCCAGGAGATCATTCCCATTTCGGCACTCAACGGCTTTAACATGGACCGTGTGTTTGAGGGGCTTATTAGCCGCTTGCCACAGCACCCACCTTATTTTCCCAAAGACGAACTCACCGACAAACCCGAACGGTTTTTTGCATCGGAAATAATCCGGGAAAAAATATTCCTTAACTACAAGGCAGAGGTTCCCTATAGTAGTGAGGTTGTGGTTACCGGGTTTAAGGAGAAGGACGATATCATTGTCATTCAGGCAGAGATTTTGGTGGAACGGGCCACACAGCGCGCTATTTTGCTGGGCGAAGGTGGTAAAATGATTAAAAAAACGGGTATTATGGCCCGCATGGAACTCGAACGATTCTTCGGCAAAAAAGTATACCTCGAACAATTCGTTAAAGTAGAACCCGACTGGCGTCAGAAAGAGCGGATGCTCAAGCGGTTGGGCTATGACGAATAGTCATGAGTGATAGATGATCAAATATGGGTAAAGTAGCCCATCATCTATTCCTCAACACACATCATTAGTAATCATGGCAAACATAGTTGCAATCGTTGGCCGCCCGAACGTGGGCAAATCCACGCTGTTTAACCGGTTAACGGAACAGCGGCAGGCCATTATGGATAACCAGTCGGGCGTTACGCGTGACCGGCACTACGGTACTGCCGAGTGGAACACGCATTATTTTACGGTTATTGACACCGGCGGCTACGTCGTTGGGTCTGAGGATGTGTTTGAGGAGTCGATTCGCGAACAGGTCGAAATTGCCATTCAGGAATCCACGGTGCTTCTGTTTGTAGTCGATACGCAAACGGGCATTACTGGGCTGGATGAGGACTTTGCGAATGTGCTGCGACGGTCCAAAAAGCCGGTATACGTAGTGGCCAACAAAGCAGAAACCGCCGACCGGGCGCATAGCGCGGCCGAATTCTACGCACTGGGCCTGGGCGATCCCTACCCCATATCGTCAATGACAGGAACGGGTACGGGCGATCTGCTCGACGAGGTGATTAAACACTTCCCCAGCGAAGGCATCGAAAACCCTGATGAGGGCATCCCAAAAATTGCGATTCTGGGGCGTCCAAACGTGGGTAAATCGTCTTACCTGAACGTGCTTACGGGACAGGAACGTAGTATTGTTACCAACATAGCCGGCACTACCCGCGATGCCATTAATACGCGTTACAAAGCCTATGGAAAAGATTTCATTCTGACCGATACGGCTGGTATCCGGCGAAAATCTCGTATTGATTCAAACATCGAGTTTTACTCAACGCTGCGGGCACTGAAGGCAATGGAGGATTCGGACGTGTGTATCATTATGCTCGATGCCACGCGCGGCATGGAATCCCAGGATATGAACATCATTGGACAAGCCGTTAAAGCAAAGAAAGGCGTCGTGATCATGGTGAACAAGTGGGATGCCGTTGAAAAAGACCAGCGCACCGCCGACATACTGCGCAAGGAGATGCTGCAGCGGTTGATGCCAATCGACTACCTGCCTATCATTTTTGCGTCGGTGCACGAAAAGCAACGCATTTTTCAGGTGATGGAAAAGGCAATGCAGGTCTATGAAAACAAGAGCAAAAAGATAACGACATCCAAGCTCAACGAGGCCATGCAGCCAGAAATTGAGAAATATCCGCCCCCATCCCTAAAAGGTAAGTTTGTCAAAATTAAGTACATGTTGCAGGTGCCAACGCCTTCTCCCACGTTCGTATTCTTTTGCAACCTGCCGCAGTACGTGCCGGAAGCGTATCAGCGCTTTCTGGAAAATAAACTTCGCGAGCACTTCGATTTTGAAGGCGTACCCATTACGGTATTCTTTCGTCAGAAATAGACTTCTGCCTGTGTGCTTATTGTATGGTACGTACAGGTTTGGGTGTGTTGATTATCAAACACCCAAACCTGTATAAGAATAAAATAGGTGAACGCTATTCGGATGCAGAAATCTATTCGCGCCCGCTACTGGACCGGCGCTCTTATGGTTTTTCTGGCAGCCTTCTGTTTTGCCTCAAAAGGCATTCTGATTAAACTGGCTTACCAGTATTCGATTGACTCAATTTCACTGCTCACACTACGTATGCTGTTTGCGCTGCCGTTTTACGTCGGTCTCGCGCTGAATCTGGCGCGGCACGGGCCATCGACGCCCTTGACAACCCGCCAGTGGATAACGCTGTTTGCAGTAGGTATTATGGGTTATTACCTGGCCAGCTTGTTTGATTTTATCGGGCTGGTTTATATAACCGCTAGTTTAGAACGCGTGCTCCTGTTCACCTATCCAACGTTTGTCCTGTTGCTTAATGCCTTTGGCTTCCGTCGGCGGGTATCGAACAGACAGTTGCTGGCACTTGGCCTGACTTATGCAGGCATCTTGATTAAGTTTGTGGGTAACATAGAAACAGCCGAGCAGAAAGAACTCATTCAGGGTACTTTGTGGGTCGTTTTGAGTGGATTAGTCTACGCCATATATTTGGTCGGTAGCGACGGAATCATTGCCCGGGTAGGATCGCTCCGCTTTACCTGTTATGCCATGATGGCAGCCACCCTGCCAACGGTATTGCATTGCGCGTACCAGAATGGGTTACAACTCGCTAACTACCCAATGCCTGTTTATGCACTCGGGTTAAGCATGGGCATTTTCGCTACGGTCATTCCTACGTTACTGATTGCTGAAGGCATTAGGCGCGTTGGGTCAGGCAATGCTTCAATCATAGGCAGTGTTGGGCCAGTTTTTACCATTCTTTTGTCAGCAACCGTGTTGAATGAGGCAATTAGCTGGCAGCAGATTATTGGTACAATATCCGTTCTGGCAGGTGTCCTCTCGGTAAGCTGGCGTGGTAAATCTACAACACAGCCTGTACCGGGTGGTTAACTATTGCTTACCCACTGGTTATTAACAATCTAGGTACATAACCCTCGAACACAAGGACTACCGATA
>JAQBNX010000193.1 GCA_028288385.1 Spirosoma sp. | reverse complement strand
AAATTACCGCCGTAAAACTGCATAGCCGGCTCGGTGGTAAACACTTCCATTTTAATACCCGACCTGTCGCCCATGATTTCACCGGCTTTGGTCATTGCCCCTGCCTTGTTCAGCACCCAGTTGTGGTCGTAGCCCCCACCAAAGGTTAGCTGCTCGTTTTTTTCGTCTACCCGGGCACCAATGGCCGTTGCCTTCCGGAAATCGAACGGCGTACCAGCCACCGACACGGGTTCGCCCTGCGGAATAAGGCCCTTATCAACCAGAGAGTACTTATCGGCATTGAGCATCAGAACGTGGTTATTGATGGTGCCGCTGCCCTCTCCGTTCAGATTGAAAAAGCCGTGACTCGTGGGGTTGTAGGGTGTGGCTTTATCCGTCGCTGCTGAATAAGCGATGCGAAGCCCATGATCGTCTGTAAGGGAGTACGTAACGTTGGTTGTTACGGTACCCGGAAAACCACCCTCGCCATCTTTCGATACGTAGGTCAATTCAAGGGTTTTATCATTTACCTGTCTGGCGTCCCAAACATGGCTATGAAAACCGCTCGGGCCGCTGTGGAGCGTATTGCCGTTGTTGTTAAGCTCCGTCTGGTACGTCTTACCATCGAGGGTAAATTTTCCCTTCGCAATCCGGTTGCCAAATCGCCCCACAATAGGACCATAGAACGGTTCATTGGCTTTTTGATAAGCCCCTACGCTGACAAAGCCCGGCGCTACGTCGGTCTGCTTACCCATTTTGTCGGGAACCAGCAGCCCCACAATACGGGCTCCGTAGTTCGTGATGGCTACCTGCATATTCTCATTTTTGAGAATGAACAGACGAGCTTTTTTTCCATTTACATCACCGGCAAACGACGCAGGGTCAGGGAATTTTGCACCAGGCATTGCGGTTGTATCGCCCGTTGCAACGGCGATCGAATCGGTGGCTTTCTGCTCGGTTTTGTTGGTTGTGCCACAGCCATTCAGGCTCATGAAAGCGGCCAGCGCTGCAGGGAGAATAAATTTACGCATTGAGATTTAGGGTTTGTCCATCAAAATAACGGGTTATTCGCCAGTTTTTATTCTCCGGGTACCGGCATTGGCGTTTTAGCCATCGGTTTTCCAAAATTGGGCGTACCGTCGGGGTTCCAGGTAAATGGTTGAATGTGTGGAGCGCGTTTGTTGCCGCATCCGTCCGTTGCCGAGGGGTTAGCGTGGTAAATCATCCAGTCCTGTTTTTGGTCGGCCGAGCGAAAAAAACCACCGTGACCGGGTGCCCACACACCATTTTCGGGTGCCTGTACAAATAAGGGTTGCCTGATCTTAGTAGAGTTCGTTGGTTCGGTCAGGCTTCCGGTGCAGCTGTAGGTCAGCATACCCATGCAATAGTCGAGCCAACAGGCGTTGGCCGAATAGACAATGAACAGCTTATTATCGTGGCGCAAAAATTCGGGGCCTTCATTCACATATACAGCAGGAGGTTCGCCATTTTTTTGCCATTCCACAGGTGTCGCGCCATGCTGCTCCCAGGGCTGGTCGGGCTGCGATATTTTAACACGGTCGCCGTCTAGGGTCCAGGGGTTTTTCAGTTTGGCGATGTAAATATCCTGCCGCCCGTTGGTGGGGCCTTCCCATCCCGACCATGCCGCGTAGAGTTGTCCGTTATACTCCATGACCGACATGTCGATCTCCCAGTGATTGGCCGCATCGCCAATTTTCCCTTTCAGGGTCCACTCTCCCAGCATGGGGTCGGGCGACGGGTTTTCAATCACCCATACCCGATGGCTTAAGTTGTTTAGTGAGTCGGCCGAAAAATAGACGTACCAGCGGCCAGTTCCTCCATTATCGGTGAAATAATGAATCTCGGGCGCCCACAAATCTTTGGAATAGGGCTGCCCGGCGGGGGGTGTATAGATCACCTTGCTCTCAGCGGTAGCCAGGTCGGCCATGTTGCGGGTTTTCCAGAGCGTCAGGTTACGACCGGTCGTGTTCATGTAATAGTACCAGCCATCTTTCTGGAGCACCCATGGATCTGGACCAGACGACTTGATGGGGTTTGTGAAGGTGCGCTGAGCAAGGAGCGGAGCAAGCGACAGGCTAAGCAACAGTACTAAACAGAAAAGATATTTCATGCAGTTAAACCGTATTACTTTGAGCAGGAAGCAGAAATTGGACTATTTCTCATCGTTTCAAGGAATCAGCTACTAGCAGACGGAAGAAACAATTCGGGCACAACCTGTCAGTAATAAGGGGATTTAACCAATGAAGGACGTATAGGCTTCTTTTATCCCTGGCACTCACAACACACTCCGGCTCGAAACAGTTGTGACCGAAGCTGGCCTGGAGGACGGCACTTTAGGGGCTTCAACAGGCGGAACGGGCAGCAAACCGGGGGCATTACGTTTGTTGCTCAGGATTCGGTTAAACGATCGGGTATACAGAAAACTCAGTCCTCCGCCTGTCGAAATTGTGCTGTTGAGACTGTTCTGACTCAAAACACTTTGCTGATTTCGGTTATAAACTTTAGCCCGGAGCCGACCATCGGGCGTAATGAAGTATTCGAGAGTCCATTCACCCAGCAGACTGGCCGCGTTGGTCTGGCTCTGGCCGTAGGTGAAGCCACCATCGCGGCTGATGCGCAGGCGGTCGTTCAGGAGCCGGTACGAAAAACGCAGTTGGAGGTTGTTTAAGAGGTTTTCATTTTGGGTATTACCCGTAAAACCACCAATGGACACGCCCACGTCTAATTTCTCGTTTAGGTTCGAGGCCAACCGGCTAATCTGGTTTGACAGCAGTTCACTCACGCTATTGGCCACACCCGTGTTCACCTGTCCCTGATCAAACAGGCTCGTTCCCTCGGGCAGCAACTGATTAAACAACAGGACACTGCTCACCTGCCGGGTCAGCTCCTGCTCATTGCTCTGCAGCCGGGCTTCAAACGCCGTGACTGCCTGTCGGAAATCGGATGATGACGGATATTCTTTTACATCCAGGTCATAACCAATGGTAGGTGAACCCAGATCGCCATTGAGTTTAATGAGCAGATCGACTGGATACCGGCGTGTCTGGTCGGTGCTTCGGTTAGCGCTGGAGGATGCATTGTAAGCCAGTAGCGGAGCCAGCGACGTGTATTGGGTGTACGCAGCCGTTACGTCGAGCAGGGCGCCGTAGGGGTCGCCCGTCCAGGTGATGCGGCTGTTGGGCTGAATCTGAAACCGTTTGTTAATTATATTCTGAAAGGTGAAGGTGTAATCGCCTTTCTGGATTTCGTAATTACCCGTCATCGAAAAATCGCCCTTTGTATCCACCTTCATTCCCAGCCGCCCCTGCCCATAGGCTTTAATGATGTCGCCGGTCTGGCGGTCCAGTTGAATTTCGCAGTACGCATCGGGCGTTATGTTAAAATTGAAATCCATCTGAATTCGAGACAGGTCAATATCCGCTCCTACGCGCTCCGGCTTAGCTGCAGAAGTTGCTGCCGTGGTCGTTTGGCTAATGGGCCGGGCCGGGCCGGGATTGGCATTGCGGCTCACGAACCGAATTTGATCGTCGGAGGCCACAGACGTAGCGCCATCCAGCGGAATGTAGATTTTGGTGCCTTTGTTGCTGGCTACGTTAGCGCGGATGACCAGGTTGTCGAGCGGGCCGTAGAGTTCGGCCTTCCCCGTCACCATGGCCTGCCCATAAAACAGGTCATTATCACGGGCAGTCGTATTCATAATCCGGAAGTTTTTGAAGTCGGCGTCGAAGCCCATGGTAAAAAACCGGAATCCATCGTGGTAAACACCCCCGCGCAGTTGGGCCGTGTTGCCCTCAGGGTCACGTAGGGTTAGTCGGCGGGTAATGATTTCGTTTTCACCGAAATACACGTTATCCTCAAATGCAAAGTCAGCTTTCAGGTAGTCAAACCGTCCATGACCGCCCTGCACGGCCACTTCGCCGGTGAGCACCGGAACGGAAGGCGTACCTGACACGGCTATTGTGCCGCTGGCCGTGCCGCCAAGGTTAGAAAACAGCCCGTTCGTAAACGGCTCCAGTGTGTTCAGGTCGGCCTTATTAATGGTTGCTTTAAGGGCCAGTGGATTTGCTTTACGCTGCGGAGTATAGTTACCGGCCAGGGTTAAAATATCGGCCCCGCTACGGTTCACACTGGCATTAACATTAAGCCGTTTTGCTGTCTGTTCCCATTCGACCCGGCCGCGCACATCCCCAATCAGCATTTTTTGATACGACAGCTCACGAACCAGCAGTTCGCTTTCAACAATGGGCGTCTGGTATACGTCCCGAATCGACAATTTACCATTCAATGTGCCGCCGAGCGTGGTGTTCAAAACCGGGTTCAGCGATTCGAGCAGGAAGTTGCGGGCCTCCAGGTTCAGGCGCTGGGCCGAGTCGGGCGAGAGTTTGCCCGAGGCTAGAATAACCTGGTCGCGGTTGACAACCGACAGATTGCGGATGGTGTATTCATCCCCTACTTTCCGAACCAGGCTTTCCGGATTTAGCACCCAGTCGCCATCCAGCACGCGCAAATCAGACCGACGGAAAGTCAGGTCGATGGCGTCTCCTTTAAAGCGCAGTTCGCCGTTGAGGTCGGCGCGGTTGGCACTGCCAGTCTGTTCAATGCTGCTTGTAAACGCAATGTGGTCTACGTCCCACGAAGCTTCAGCCTGTAAATTGCGGGTAGGCACGAGCAAGTTCAGGGCCTGCCGCTGGGACGACAGCACGGCCGACGCCAGCACAGCCTCGCCATAAGTTAGCTTGGACGTTGTCAGGTCCAGGTCACTTGGGCCAAACCCTAACCGACCCTGCGTTCCAAACCGAACCGAATCTGTTTTAATAGTAGCTGTCAGAAACTGGGTGTTGTCAGCGGTGAATCGCCCTTCGATCCGTGTTTGGGGAGCTATGTACAGTGACGGATTCAGAAACGCCATCAGCGGCCCCATGTCCTTTGTAATGAACTGAAAATCGATA
>JAQBNX010000143.1 GCA_028288385.1 Spirosoma sp. | reverse complement strand
ATAGCCCGACCAGTTTCGTATTTGTCGCCCGCGCTGCTTTTCGATTCTGAGTTAGCCGACTCCTGGGCTGCTTCCATAGCCTGCCGGGCCGTGTCGATACGCTGCTGAACGTAGTGCCGACAGCGGGCATGCAAGGCTTGTTTAAGGAGAAGGTGGCTCGCTCTCATGCTGTTTCCTGATCACAGTTTAAAGCGCCAGTTCACTGCAATCGACACCTACAACCCGCATCACAGCGCATTCGACGTCAATGATAAAGTCGATCTCGTCGGTGCTGTAGTGCAAAACGTCCCATGCGTCAACGTATCCCTGAATATTCTCTTTAAACTCCTCGGGTTCGGTATCGCCCTGCTCGATCAGGACGTTCAGAAAGTCGATAAAGTCATTGACTGCCTGATTCATTTTCTGCCGCTGCGCTTCGTCGGGTGTGGGGAGTTCGCGGTTGATCCAGTCGGCATCGGGAAACTTCTCGTGGCTGCGATAAAAGGCCAGCCGGGCTAGCATGGCCTCGGGCGTTCGTTTAGGTGTTGACATGCTATTGCCTATAAATTCTTTTTCTTTATTTCTGACACAGCATAACTGACTGCCCTATCGGTTAGGGCCATAAACGTGATTGATGGATTCTGCGTACCTGTCGAGGTCATGGCTGCTCCATCTGTCACGAACACGTTTTTAACACTATGAAGCTGGTTATGGGCATTGAGCATTGACGTTTTGGGGTCGCGGCCCATCCGGACACCGCCCATCTCATGAATGTCAAGACCGGGATTGCGTTGGTCGTCATAGGGACTAATGTTTTTGCAACCAGCCTTTTCGAGCATCTCGGCTCCCTGCTCCATAAAGTCCTTACTGACTTTCATGTCATTATCAGTATAGCCGATGGACGTAACGAGTTGAGGAATGCCCCAGGGGTCTTTATCATGGAGACTAAGGCGAACATGGTTTTCATAGCGGGGCACGGTTTCTGCCTGCATCATCATGTACACATGCCAGGTGCCGGGGTCAGTTAGCTTATCTTTGAAATCGGCACCAAATCCATCCTGTCTGCTCCCCCGCTGCCAGCCCGCCCGGGCCGCACTAAACGCCACCATATAGCCCCGCTGGAAATCCATCTCCTGCTTATCGACATTGCGAAAATTGGGCATAAATGCCGTTGTTGGGCGACGACCGTAGTAGTAGCCATCCGCAAATCCTTCGTAGTGAGCATTGACCGCACCCCGATAATTATGGAACGCTACGTAGCGGCCCAGCACGCCACTGTCATTACCCAGTCCGTTCGGAAACCGACGCGATGTAGAGTTCAGCAAGACCAAATTGGTATTGAGGCAGGCCGCATTGAGGAAGATGATCCGGGCATAATATTCCGTCATCTGCTTCGTGTGCGTATCAATTACCCGAACGCCGGTGGCCTTACTCCGGCTTTCATCATAGATAATCGAATGCACCACCGAATCGGGTAGTAAGGTAAGGTTACCGGTTTTTGCCGCCCACGGAATGGTTGAGGAGTTGCTGCTGAAATAAGCCCCATAAGGGCAGCCCCGGTAGCACAAATGCCGCGCCTGACACTGCGCCCGCCCCTGGTCATGGTGGATCGGCTGCGGGTCGGTCAGGTGAGCGCACCGGCCAATGATTACGTGCCGGTCTTTGTAGTGGTCGGCAACGCGTTTCTGAATGTGTTTTTCTAGGCAGTTTAATTCCCACGGCTTTTGAAACTCGCCGTCGGGCAGTGTTTCCAGTCCGTCTTTGTTACCGCTGATACCCACAAACTTTTCGACCCGGCTGTACCAGGGCGCAATGTCCTCATAGCGAATGGGCCAGTCCACGGCCGCTCCGTCACGGGCATTGGCTTCAAAATCGAACCGACTCCAGCGTTGCGTTTGCCGGGCCCAGATCAGCGACTTGCCGCCAACTTGATAGCCCCGAATCCAATCGAATGGTTTCTCCTGCACATACGGATGCTCGGCATCTTTGACAAAAAACTGTTCGGTACCTTCGTCCAGCGCATAGCACTTTGTCGCAATGGGATTAGCCTTATCAAACGCTTCGGGCATTCGGTTTCGGTGCGGGAAATCCCAAGGATTGAGCGTAGCCGTGGGGTAATCGACAATGTGCCGAACGTCGCGCCCCCGCTCCAGAACGAGCGTTTTCAACCCCTTCTCACACAGTTCTTTGGCCGCATAGCCCCCACTAATCCCGGAACCGACGACGATGGCATCGTACGTGTTATTCTTCTGAGCCGTGCCGTTGATATTCATCTGTTCTAGTCCTTTCGATCTAAAGGTACAACAGAGTGCTATTTATTAGTTACAGTAGGCTAATCATCTTCCTCCCCACTCAATTACAATACCCTTATTTGGGATAAGTAACGTAGTGTTAGACCGTAAATCCAGTTGGGCACCCCATTCATACATCCGGTTATCTGTTTGCGATGGGCGGCATCTGCCATGAGATAGGTCTGGAATAGAAACCTATCATTTCAATAGATTTCTCAAAACAACCATCGTTGCTTTTT
>JAQBNX010000819.1 GCA_028288385.1 Spirosoma sp. | reverse complement strand
GGGCCGGAGAAGATCGCCGGTGTGGTGTTCAATCTGGTGAATGAGCGGCGGGCGCGGAAATACGGCCGACGCGCGATGGCGCAGTATTCCTTGGATCCGTCCTATGCCCGCTATTATTCGGAGTAAGGTTGCGGCCGTGCCGGTTGACGGACAAGACCCGACGACCACGTGGGCGAGGCGGACGAAGCCGTCCCGTCGTGCACCTGAATGAGCCTGAAGGCGTCGGAATTATCTCTGCTCGTTGGAGGGGCGGCGGTCGAACAGACGCCAAGTCAGTGCGAGGCTTGGTTGCAAGCGGCGTCGACTGGCGACTGGACGCCAATTTTCAAGGCGGCGCTTGAACATGGCACCCTTGCGCTCGTCTGCTGGCATCTGCAGGCGCTTCCGGACGACGCGCTTGCGCCTGAGATCAGGGAGGCTGCGCAGAAATTCCTGAACCAGCAAAGAACCACGGTCGAGGCGGGATTTGCGCAGTGGCGCGAAGTGCTTGGCGCGCTTGAGCGGGAAGGAATTGCCGCGATTCCTTACAAGGGGCCAGTCTCGGCTTCGGCCTTCGGCGAGCTGCCCTGGTTGCGAGCGTTCCGCGATCTCGACGTGCTGGTCCGGGAACCGGATTTTGACGGCGCGATCGCCTGCCTGGAGGGCATGGGCTATTCTTCAGATGGCTTGCCGATCGCCGGATGGCAGCGCAATGCGATCCGCCGCCGGGCGCGACAGGAGACCCTTTATTCCTCAGGATTAGCGGTCGAGCCGCATTATGGTTTCGCGCAACGCAGTCTCGGTCTGGAATTGAAGGTCGACGACGTGTTCGCGCGCGCCCGTGCGGGGCAGGTGCTCGGCCACGAGGTGCGGGTCATGGCGCCGGAAGACACATTTTTGGTGCTGGCCTTGCATGGCTGCAAGGAGCGCTGGAGACGGCTGGTTTGGGTGGTGGACGTCGCCGAGTATCTAAAATCGAATCCGGATTTGGACTGGGATATCGCGTTCCGCCGCGCGCGCGCCTGCGGCCTGGAACGATGCTCGCTTTTGGCCCTACATCTGGCGCATGAGCTGCTGGGCGCCCCAGTCCCCGCTGCTTGGTTACGCCAGGCCCGCGCCAGCCCGGTCTGTCTTGAGCTGTCGGCGCGGGTCAAAGGCGCCATAGCGAATGAAGCGCCCATCGACAAGTGGTCGGAGGTGATGCGCTTCCAGAACGCATTGCTGGAGAGGAACAGTGACCGGCTGCGGGCATGGACGGAAACCGTGAAAGACGTGCGTGAAGGAGATTACGCCGCCGTCAGACTGCCCCGGGCGACCGCCGGTCTTTACATGCTGGTCAAGGCGACGCGGCGGATTTCGGCGCTGCTGCCTCGTGCGCGGCCTGTCTGACATGGATAATCGCCCCGGAGCCGCCATGCTGACCCCGGTGCTCGGGCGAGCCGGGATGCGGCCCGTCGCCCTTGCGACCGCGCTTCTCCTGCTGACAGGGGGGCTCCATCCGGCTTACGCGGCGAGCGAAATTTCCGAAGCGCTCGACCGGATGATCCGGTTCGGGTGCTCGCCGCCTGGCCGCGTGCATCTCTATACGCTCGCCAGCACGATCCGCCTCGCCGCGGGTGCCTCGTTCGAGGCGCGGGCGGAGGTCATGTTCAAGTTATCCACAGCCTGTCCCGAGTTAAAGCAGGCCTACACGGCGTCGGCCTGGTCGCCGCGCCTTGGCCCTCGCAGGGGGCAATCGTCCGGCGTCAACCGGCGACCTGACCCGGAAGACACCCCCGACGACTAGCCGTAAGTTGCCGATCCGTGACACTGCCTAGAATTCAGGGGGAAAACCGCGCTTCGCGAAGCGCTTGGTGGCTTGTTTAACTATATGCTCGTAAGCCATGAGAAGAATTGTTGCGCCATCCGGACCAAGCTGGCGGCGGCAGCAAGCGTTTGTGACAGAGAAGGGCTCGACCCTCGGCGATGATGAGCCTGCGACGCATTTTCTTCCTGGCTTTGGCCCTGGGCATCGTCGGGGCGACATCGGCCGGGGCGCAGGATTACAAGCCATTTCGGTGGGGCGACTGGAGTCTCGCTCCGACGCTGTCATTGAACTCGGTGCTCACCGACAATCTTTATGGCGGCGTCCGCAAGATCGGCGGCGCCGGAGTCGAATTCCTTCCGAGTATGACCTTCACGCGCGACACCGGGTTCAGCGTGACCACGCTGTCCGGCAACGCCAGCGCGATCATTTACCCAGGCCAGTACTTTAACGGCGGGCCGTTCGGCAACCTGAGCGCCAACACCCATGCCGAAAGCTTTTCCGGGCGTCAGATCTTCAATGTCTCGCGCGAGCAGACGATCTCGCTTTTAGGGTCGTACAACCAGAGCTCCGGCGGCTTCACGGCGCCCACCGCTGGCCTGATCTCCACGACATCGTCGGGCGACGTACGCTTCTACACGCTAGGCGCTGGCACGGAACGAAAATTCGGACGACTGCGGGCGTCGCTCGACGCCACCTTCTCGCAATCGGACGTCCAGAACTCCAGGTTTTCGCCGATTGTCGTGGGGACGGTCCCCGGCTCGGGCGGCTCGTCGTCGGGCCTCGTGGCCGCGCTGCCAAATGGGCGCAGCACCTACGCGTCCGCCACCGCCCGTCTCGCTTACGACGCCCCGTTCTGGTCGCCCTACGTCGCCTCGTCCGCTGGCTGGCAGTCACAAGAGACGTCGAGCACCGACTCTTTCCAGGTGAACGTCGGCGTTGCGACCGGCCGCTGGCGCCTGTTCAAAGCCGAGGCCTATGTTGGTTACCTGTGGCAGAACACCCGCTACGATGCGCTTCTAGGCGTGACCCGGAGCGACGTGCAATCGGGAACCCCGTCGTTCGGGGCGTCGCTGACATGGGATCCGCTGCGCTATCTCACCTTGACCGGCACGGTCAGCGCGCAATTCGGCGCAATTGCTCTGCCGTCCGCGGTCAATCTGGCCTCCGCTGCCGCCAGCACGCCCGGTACGCCGACCCCCGGTGCTCCCGTCACGCCGGCCGCCGACACGATTGTCGCGCCAGGACAGGATTTCAAAACCTATAACTTCGGCCTGTCCGCGCGCTATGACTTTGCGCGGCGCTGGAACGCGCAGGGCAGCCTCGGATACACGATCTTCGAATCGGCGGGCAATCAGACCACGCGCGTCATGCTCGCGAATCTGAGTGCGACGTATCTGTGGACGCGCGCCGACGACCTCACCTTGTCTTATTCCTACGTCAAGAC
>JAQBNX010000102.1 GCA_028288385.1 Spirosoma sp. | reverse complement strand
ATAGCCGACCATCAGAATAGTGGTCGTGGGGTCTTCAATGTTGTTTTTGATATGGTGTTTGATACGTCCTGCTTCGGCCATACCCGACGGCGCAATGATAATACACGGTCCCTGCGTACCATTGATTGCTTTGGAGCCTTCTACGTCCGATACGTAGTGCAGATTAGGAAAATCGAATGCGTCGCCGTCCTTCTTGATGTAGGCTAATATGTCCGGGTTAAAATCTTCTTCGTGATCCCGCATAACCTGGGTCGCTTTTACCGACATTGGGCTGTCAATATACACCGGCAGCGAGGGCAGTTTTCCGTTGGCAACCAGTTGGTCGAGCGCGTAGATCAACTCCTGGGTTCGGTCAACAGCAAAAGCAGGAATCAGCAATTTCCCCTTTTTCTCTACGCAGGTTTGTTGAACAATTCTGAGTAGGTGGGCCTTCACATCGGGTTCGGGTTCGTGCAGCCGGTCGCCATAAGTTGATTCGCAGATGACGTAATCGGCTTGTGGAAATGGTGTGGGTGTGCGCAGAATCTTGTCGTTGGGCCTGCCTATGTCGCCACTGAAGGCAAGCTGCGTTATTTTGTCTTTTTCGCGGATGGTCAGACTAATGGCTGCGCTGCCCAGCAGGTGTCCCGCATCGGTGAGCAGGCCCGTTACCGAATGGCCAATGTTGAATGGCTGGTTATACGAAACGGCCACCATCTGACTGAGTGCCTGCTGAACATTATCTTCGTTATAGAGTGCTTCGAGTTCAGGTTGACCCCGGCGGCTGCGCCGGCTATTGACTCGTTTGAGGTCGCGCTCCTGAATCCGGGCACTGTCCATTAGCATTACTTCGCACAGGTCGATGGTGGCCGACGTAGTGAAGATTGGCCCTTTGTAGCCTTGTGCCACAAGGCGGGGAATAAGGCCTGTATGGTCGATGTGTGCGTGCGATAGCACCATGTAGTCTACAGCAGTCGGGTCAAAACCAAACTGCTGGTTAAGTTCGTCGGTATTGATACCCTGAAACAAGCCACAGTCAAGCAGAATCTGAGTACCATCGTCGGTTGTGAGCAGGTGCTTGCTGCCCGTGACGGTGCGGGCGGCACCAAAAAATTGAATTGTCATCGCTTAGGAATATAGAATTGTACGGGTCAGTGCGCTCCTGCTTATAGGTAAGGAACCGCAAAGAAACGCAGATATTTATGGAGTTATCGACATGGGTTGCCCAAAGGCATGAAAGAAGCAGATGCAGTTGACAACCATCAATAACAATGCCCCATTTTGGTTTAACGATATACAGACCGGGTAAAATGAATTGAACTATGAAATTTGGCGTTTCCGTTATTTTTTAAGACTTTTCCAACCTAAAATATACGTTATATTTATGAAAGCTCTATGCTCGTTTGTTGTGGCTCTACTGCTCACGACCGTTACGTTTGCTCAGCAAGCCGCCAGCCCAACTCAGGACCCAACGGCTCTCGGTAACGCTTTTTTTAAGGCCATGCTCGATGAAGATGGCACTACAATGGACAAACTTCTCGCCAGTGACTTCAGATTGACCAGTTTTGATGGACAGACTATTGAAGGAGAACAGCTAAGGCAGGCAGTCAGCGGGGGTTATGTAGTCATTGAAACCGGTGTTGTGTCAAACACCCAGACACGTCAGTATAACAGCGATTCGGCTGTTATGACCGGTAACTGGAAAATAAAGGGCGCCATTCAGGGGCAACCTCTTGTTGCCGACGCAGCCTTCTCGGTGGTCAGTGCAAAGCAGGGCAATGACTGGAAAATTGTAAATCTTCAATTTACGCCGACAAAATAAGACAAAACAGTCCGCAATTGCCCCATAATCCACGGTAAATTATTATTACAGAGACAAAAAGCGTTTGGTAAGGCATGTACAGGAATAAAAGGCCGGTTCAATAGAATCGGCCTTTTTAGGATTGAGGTCTATATAAACACTACGTACTTTTGTGGTATGGCACTACTCAAATCCGTTCGCGGTATCCATCCCCAATATGGCGACAATTGCTGGTTCGCCGACAATGCCACTATTATTGGCGAAGTGACGATGGGCCGCGATTGCACAGTCTGGTTCAATGCCGTTGTCCGGGGCGATGTAAACAGTATCACTATCGGTGACCGCACCAATATCCAGGACGGGGCTGTGATCCACTGCACGTATCAACGATTTAAAACCACCATCGGCAATTCAGTTTCTATTGCCCACAACGCCGTTGTTCATGGCTGCACGCTCGAAGACAACGTCTTGATTGGTATGGGGGCTATTGTGATGGACGGGGCTGTGATTGGCACCGGCAGCATTGTTGCCGCTGGCGCCATCGTTACTCAGCACACCGTAGTACCGCCAGGTTCCATCTATGCGGGTAACCCAGCCCGGTTTCTGAAAGCTGTTTCACCCGAGCAGTCAGATATATTTGCCCGCACGGCAAATAACTACGTCATGTATGCGGACTGGTTTAAGGCATGAGCGATTTTTTCATCTATCTCGGCCTTGGTTTTGATCATATAACAGACCCTCGCGGATACGATCATATCCTGTTTGTAGTTGCTTTGTGCGCTGTTTATACGCTTCGACAGTGGCGGCAGGTGCTGGTGCTGGTTACGGCATTTACCATTGGGCACTCTATCACACTGGCCTTAGCAACGCTACGGCTAATTAGTTATAGTACGGCTTTTGTCGAGTTGCTGATCCCAATCACAATCTTCATCACGGCTTTCACAAATTTTTTTTACCGGGACCCGACTATCCGACCACGGGCAACAATCCGCCCAACTACCCGAAGATGGCGATACGTTCTGGCTATGGCGTTTGGACTCATTCATGGTCTTGGGTTTTCTAATTACCTGCGAAGTTTGCTGGGCCGCGAAGTTGATATCGTTCAACCGTTTCTGGCCTTTAATGTAGGGCTTGAGATTGGGCAGTTAGTGATTATTAGCCTTGTTTTGGGAGTAGCATTTGTCGCGGTCGATCGGCTGAA
>JAQBNX010000359.1 GCA_028288385.1 Spirosoma sp. | reverse complement strand
GCTTTTATCCTTTCTGGTTTGATATTCGTTGGGCGAATAGTGAAGTTTGTAGAAACTTTAACCTGAAATTTTCTTTCCAGTATGTCCGCCCAATCGCTTGCTTCACTTTTTCCCGCCGACGAATCACAAATCCCGGTAAAGTACCGCATCGAACCCATCCACCAGCGCGAGTACCTGCTCAATGGCGAGATGCGCCAATGGAACGGTAAGGTTTCCGACGTATATTCTCCCGTTTGTTTGCCGGAGCATGCCACCGCAGGAGCCGATGGAACATTGCAGCGTCAACTGGTGGGAAGTTTCCCCGTGACGGGCCCGAAGGAAGCGCTCGAAGCGTTAGAAGCAGCCGTGGCCGCTTACGACAACGGCCGGGGCGAATGGCCCCAGATGTCGGTGGCAGGCCGGATTGAATGCATGGAGACGTTTGTGGGCAAGATGCTGGAACAGCGAAAATTATCTATAAATCTGATTATGTGGGAGATCGGCAAAAACCTCGCCGATGCCACCAAAGAGTTCGACCGAACCGTAAAGTACATTTACGACACCATCGACACCCTCAAGAACATGGACCGCTCCTCATCGCGGTTCCGGATGGAGGAGGGCATTATCGGCCAGATTCGCCGGTCGCCCCTTGGCGTTGTGCTGGCGATGGGGCCGTTTAACTACCCCCTCAACGAAACATACACGACGCTCATACCGGCAATTTTGATGGGCAATACCATCCTGTTCAAAACGCCAAAACATGGGTCGCTGCTTCACTATCCCATGCTCGAAGCGTTTCGCACGAGTTTCCCAAAGGGCGTGGTGAACTCGCTCTATGGGCGCGGGGCCGACGTAGTGCCGCCGGTGATGCAATCGGGCAAGGTCAACGTCTTGACCTTGATCGGTTCCAGCCGCGTAGCGGACGAGTTGCAGCGGCAGCACCCCAAACTGAACCGGCTACGGTCAATAATGAGTCTAGATGCCAAAAACGCAGCCATCATCCTGCCCGACGCCAACCTTGACGTAGCCGTGAAAGAATGCCTACTCGGTTCGCTTTCGTTCAACGGACAGCGCTGCACAGCCATTAAAATCATCTGGGCGCACCGCTCGGTCGTCGATGAGTTCCTTAAGCGCTTTAGTCCCGAGGTGAGTAAATTGAAGGTTGGCATGCCGTGGGATGCCGGTACGCAAATAACACCCCTGCCCGAACCCACTAAAACGCAGTACCTGGCCGACATCATTGCCGATGCCGTAGCAAATGGTGCTTCGGTTATGAACGAGGGCGGGGCCGAAACGGTAGCATCGCTGTTCAAACCGGCTGTTGTGTATCCCGTACGGGAAGGAATGCGGCTCTACCGCGAAGAGCAGTTTGGCCCCATTGTGCCGGTAGTGGCTTATGACGACATAGAGGAGTTTATCGAGTACCTCATCACCGACGATCATGGCATGCAGGCCAGCATATTCGGCACCGATCCTGACGCCATTGCCCGGCTCATCGACCCGCTGGTGAACTTGGTAAGCCGTGTCAACATCAATGCCCAGTGTCAGCGGGGACCCGATACATTCCCGTTCACGGGGCGTAAAGACTCAGCCGAAGGAACACTATCCGTTGAGGATGCACTGCGGTCGTTCTCGATCCGGTCGGCAGTGGCAACTAAGGACACGGGCGAGAACAAGCACATCCTTAACGAGATCGTGAGTCAGCATAAATCGGAGTTCTTAAGTACGAATTTTATATTCTAAGTGCTTACCGCTACCCACCTCTATAAATCCTTCGACGACGTAACGGCGGTTCGCAACGTGTCGTTTACGCTCCTGCCGGGTCAGCTTATGGGCCTGGTGGGAGCTAGTGGCTCGGGCAAAAGTACCTTACTGAATATGCTGGCGGGCCTGGCTGATGTCAACACGGGGGTAGTTCGTCTCAATGGCGAACGGGTGCCCGGACCTGCCGATGTGCTGGTAGCGGGGCATCCGCAGATTCGGCTCGTACATCAGGACTACCTCTTGATGCCCAACGTATCGATACGTGAAAATATCATGTATGCCCTGCGTTTTTTCGAGAAAACATACAGCAATGCCCGCGTAGATGAACTGCTTAAACGCTGCCGCCTGACCGACGTTCAACACCGGCTGCCGCGCCAGGTATCGGGGGGCGAAAAGCAACGTACGGCCATTGCCCGCGCTGTTGCCGACAGACCGGCCGTGCTGTTGCTGGATGAGCCATTCAGTCACCTCGATCTTCCCAATCGGCTTATCATGCGCGACCTACTGTTCGAACTGATTCAGCACGATAAGGCTGGACCGCGTTTCACCGACACACCTCCAACGGCCTGCCTGTTTGTTACGCACGAGGCCACAGATGCCCTGTCCATAACCGATACGCTGGGTATTCTGCGCGACGGGCGACTGGTGCAGTTTGGATCGCCATCGGAAGTGTATCATCAACCGGCAACGGCCTATACGGCCCGGTTAACGGGTTCGGTCAATATAATAAGAGCTAAACACCTGCCTGCGCTGGGACTGCCTGCCCCCGCCCAGCCCGAAATGCTGATCTGCCTGCGACCCGAGCAAATACAACTGGACGATGCCGGGGTTAAGGGAACCGTAAAAGCGGTGTTTTTTAAAGGAAGCCACTACGAAGTCGAAATCGAACTGTCGCGTTACGTCTGCCTGCGGCTGCTCACCAGCCGGAACGACCTGCAAAATGGGCAGCAGGTAGGCATACGCGTAATGGCAGAGTCGCTTTGGCCGCTAAAAGACTGATCATGACAAACCCGGTTGCTTATTTCTGGTTATACGGGAAACTAAATCAGCAGCACGTTATGGAAACCGGCGGAGAAAGTCAGCAACAGCGCGAAGAACAGGGCGAGGGAATAGGCAAGTTAGTCCATATCGAAACTGAAAACGTCGATGCGTCGGGTGTCGAAGATGATTCGACGGGAATGGGACAGGACGATTACCTCGGGCGCACGAATAAGGAAGAAAAAGAATCGGAATAGCCTGATAAACGTAGTGGGGCAGGCGATCTTAAAACTGCCTGCCCCACTACGTTTGTTACTTACATCATCCGTTTGATCAGTTGCTCAACGGAAATATTTTCGGCTTCGGCCTTGAAGTTACGCACGATGCGGTGACGTAAAATGGGAAGAGCCACCGCCCGAACATCTTCAATGTCGGGCGAGTATTTGCCCGTTAGCAAGGCATTGCATTTAGCCGCCAGAATGAGCGCTTGCGACGCCCGTGGGCCAGCGCCCCACTCCAAATACTGGTTGGCATCGGCGGCCCCCATCTCGGTATCGGGCCGTGTTTTATGAACAAGTTTAACGGCGTATTCGACTACGTTGTCGACCACCGGCACCCGGCGCACCAACTGCTGAAACTCGCGTATTTCTTCGCCCGTCACCACCCGCTGCACTTCATACCGCTTGTCCGACGTAGTGTTTTTAACAATGTCTATCTCCGACTGGTAGGATGGATAATCTAAATAAATATTGAACATAAAGCGGTCTAACTGCGCTTCGGGCAACGGATACGTACCTTCCTGTTCAATGGGATTTTGCGTAGCCAGCACAAAAAATGGACGACCCAGTGAGTATTTACTGCCAGCAATGGTCACCGAGTATTCCTGCATCGCTTCGAGCAAGGCCGCCTGTGTTTTAGGGGGCGTACGGTTGATCTCGTCGGCCAGGATGATGTTGGCAAAAATAGGCCCTTTTATGAATTTGAAATTGCGCTCCTGGTCGAGTGTTTCAGAGCCGAGAATATCAGAAGGCATCAGATCGGGCGTAAACTGAATCCGGTTGAAATCAAGGTCCAGGGCACCAGCAATGGTCTGAATCAATAGCGTTTTGGCTAGTCCCGGTACCCCCACCAGTAGGCAGTGTCCCTGACAGAAAATAGCCGTCAGTAGTAACCGGACCGTGTCATCCTGACCAATGACGACTTTCGAGATTTCGGTCTTGAGCTTTTGGTAAGAACTGGTAAGGGCTTCTGCAGCCGCAACGTCGGTTGAGTAAGGCACTTTTATCTAGTTAAGGGTGATTAATAATGAGCAGATAACGATTAATGATAAACGAAAGCAAGGGTTTGCCCATCAATAATCTCCTTAATTTCCTCCGCTGCCCAAACTGGCTGCGCTGCCCTGAGTTGTGCCGAATTTACGGCAACTCTGGAACTCGGGTTCAACCGTAATGTACACGTCGGCATCGGATTT
>JAQBNX010000079.1 GCA_028288385.1 Spirosoma sp. | reverse complement strand
AGACCAACCAGAATAACTTGTTTATTAATCATACTAACTACCTGCTAACTGGCTGATGCGGTCCGCAAGCAGGCACCCTCAGGAACCGTTCTCATTAACCGGGTTGTTGACAAAGAAAGATTGCCGTAAAAATAAGGCAACTAACCGGATCAACGTCTTATGATTCCCTTTTCAGTCCTGGATTTATCGCCTATTGTGGAAGGCAACACAGCTACGCAGGCACTACGCAATACTCTGAATCTCGCCCAACATGCCGAATCGTTGGGGTATAATCGCTACTGGTTAGCCGAACACCACAACATGCCCGGCATTGCCAGTGCGGCTACGTCGGTGGTGATAGGCTACGTAGCAGGTGGCACCCAGACGATTCGGGTTGGATCGGGTGGCATTATGCTGCCCAACCACTCGCCCTTAGTGATCGCCGAACAGTTTGGCACCCTGGAGTCACTTTACCCCGGCCGGATTGACCTGGGACTGGGCCGGGCTCCCGGCTCCGATCAGGTAACGGCCCGGGCGCTACGTCGCGATGTGACTGGGCCCGATACGTTCCCACAGGATGTGGTTGAATTACAGCATTATTTTCAGCCCAACGACACGAATCAGTTTGTTCAGGCCGTGCCGGGTAATGGACTGAATATACCGATCTGGATTTTAGGGTCGAGCCTGTTTGGAGCGCAGTTAGCGGCAATGCTGGGCTTGCCCTACGCTTTTGCCTCGCATTTTGCCCCGACAGAACTTATGCGGGCGCTCCACATTTACCGAACGCAGTTCAAACCTTCGGCACAGTTAAAAGAGCCCTATGCCATGGTGGCTGTAAACGTGATTGCTGCCGACACCGACCGGGAAGGAGAACGTCTCTTTACGTCGGTGCAGCAACAGTTCTTGTATATCCGGCGGGGCAAAGCCCGCCAGATGCAACCACCGGTCGATGACCTTCAGGCGGTCTGGCCAGACTATGAGCTGGCGGGTATCGAGCGGGTATTAAGTTGCTCAGCGGTAGGTTCACCGGAGACGGTGCAGCGCGGACTGGCAAGTTTCATTGACCAAACCCAAGCTAACGAATTGATTATAACGGCTCCTATTTACGACCACCAGGCCCGGAAACACTCACTCTCGCTAACGGCCCAGGTTCGGAACGCGTTAGCAGCCCAGCAATCAGAGACAGTAACCTTATAATGCTTTTGCTTAAGTCAAAACACCAACGGCTCACCTTTCAAGGTGAGTCGTTGGTGTTTTTTACTAGTTATGAGCTTAAACCACTACGTTAACAATGCGTTTTGGCACCACGACAACTTTTTTAGGCGACTTACCTTCCAGCCATTTTAGCACCGTTTCATCGGCCAGGACTTCACGCTCAATCTCGGTCGTGGCGCGGTCGATGGCGAAACTGATGGTGGTTCGGACTTTACCATTAATTTGTATGGGGTACTCAAAGGCGTCTTCGACCAAAAAGTTCGGGTTGAACTTTGGAAACTCCGCTTTCGAAACCGTACCCGGCTCGTTACCCAGCGCGGCCCAGAATTCCTCGGTAAGGTGGGGAGCATAGGGCGACAGCAGCAAGACCAAATCCTGCAACACGGCCCGTTTGTGGCAGTTCAGCGCGGCCAATTCATTGACGCAGATCATGAATGAACTCACCGACGTATTGAATGAGTACGATTCGATGTCGTCTTGCGTCTTATTAATCGTCCGGTGCAGCACTTTCAACTCGGCGGGCGTAGGCGCTTCGTCAGTGACAATCCACTGACTTACCCCCTCCGCGTTGTCTTTGTAGAAAAGCCGGTAAAACTTACGAATGAACCGATAAACTCCGTCGATGCCGTTGGTATTCCAGGGTTTAGCCTGTTCGAGCGGACCTAGAAACATCTCATACAGCCGCAGGACGTCGGCCCCGTATTTCTCCACGATGTCGTCCGGGTTCACTACGTTGAACTTCGACTTCGACATCTTCTCAACCTCTACCCCAACCAGGTAACGGCCATCTGGCTCAGTAATGAACTCGGCGTTTTCCGTCAGATCAGGGCGTAGTTTTTTGAATGCTTCTATATCTAATACGTCATTCTCGACAATGTTAACATCAACATGTAGAGGTGTCCACATCATGAACTTACTAAGGTTTATGATGTGATGACGCCCATCATCGTTCGTAACTCTGGAGCGCAGCTTATTAAAATACGTATGGATATAAAGCTTACTCTCCTCATCGCCCCGCTCTAAACCATCTTTGATATTTTTTGATATAAATAAACTTATACTATCAGGATGTTCCGATTCCGTTGTACGGACGTATCCGTTTCCCACCACCGATTCAGCAGACAAGTTAGTTTTTACGCGATACACAAAGTTGCTTCGCCCCTGGATCATGCCTTGGTTAATGAGCTTTTTAAATGGCTCATCCTGCGGCACATAGCCCCGGTCATAGAGGAATTTGTTCCAGAAACGACTATAGAGCAAATGACCTGTGGCGTGTTCGGTGCCACCGATGTATAGGTCCACATTCTGCCAGTAGCTAATGGCCACTTTGCTTGCAAACTCATGATTGTTCTGCGGGTCCATGTAGCGATACCAGTACCAGGACGACCCCGCCCAACCGGGCATGGTGCTTAACTCATAATCATGCTCACCTTTGTATTTCCACCCTTCGGCGCGACCCAGCGGGGGTTCGCCGGTTTCGGTTGGCAGGTATTTGTCAACGGTTGGCAGTTCTAGCGGCAGATCGGCTTCGTCGATCAGATACGGCAATCTACCTCCTTTGCTATCCTCTTTAAAATACACCGGCACCGGTTCACCCCAGTAGCGCTGACGGCTGAATACGGCGTCTCGCATCCGGTAATTAATTTTTCCCCGACCCAACCTGCGTTCTTCGAGCCATGCAATTAGCGTGTCGGTAGCCTCTTTGTACGTTAGCCCATTGATGATGCCCGAGTTTATGTATCGACCTTCTTTGGTGTTGTCGGCCTGCATATCCAAGTCTTTTTGTCCATCCAGAATCGGGACAATGGGCAGGTCGAAGTGTTTAGCAAACGTCCAGTCTCGCTGATCGCCGGATGGCACGGCCATCACTGCGCCCGTACCGTAACCCGCCAGGACGTAGTCGGCCAGGAAAATCGGTACATTCTCCTCATTCAAGGGATTAATGCAAAAACTACCCGTGAACACCCCCGAAACGGCTTTCGTATCGGCCATGCGGTCGCGTTCGGAGCGTAGTTTGACCGCCTGTACGTAAGCCTCCACCGCATTGCGCTGTTCGGGTGTGGTCAGGCTCGGCACCAGTTCATGTTCAGGCGCCACCACCATGAACGTAACGCCGTAGATGGTGTCGACGCGGGTGGTAAAGACGTCAATGGCGTATTTCCCCTGCTCACTCAGTACCGGGAACGTAACGCTGGCCCCCACGCTCTTCCCGATCCAGTTACGCTGCTGTTCTTTGATGGATTCGGTCCAGTCGATGGTGTCCAGCCCGGTCAGCAGGCGGTCGGCATAGGCACTGATCCGCATCATCCACTGGCGCATCAGTTTTTGCTCAACGGGGTAACTACCCCGCTCCGATACCCCATCTTTCACTTCATCATTGGCCAGCACTGTACCCAGCGCCGGGCACCAGTTAACAACCGCATTGGCGAGGTAGGTTAGACGGTAGTGGAGCGTAATGGCATATGACTCCTGCTTCGACATGGCGTTCCATTCAGCAGCCGTAAACTGCGGAGTCTCGTCGTCGCAAACGGCGTTGACATCGGTGGTGCCGTTGGTAGCAAACTTATACAACAGCGTATCGATGGGTTCGGCGCGGTCCGTTTCTTTGTTATACCACGAGCCGAACAACTCCATAAAAATCCACTGCGTCCACTTGTAGTATGAGGAGTCGGACGTACGCACTTCCCGGCTCCAGTCGTAGCTAAAACCAATATTTTTAAGCTGCTCAATATAACGCTTGAGATTCGCTTCGGTTGTTAAAGCCGGGTGCTGACCCGTTTGAATGGCGTACTGTTCGGCGGGCAGGCCAAACGAGTCGAAGCCCATTGGGTGCAGGACATTAAAGCCTTTGAGCCGTTTGTAGCGCGACACGATGTCCGACGCGATGTAGCCCAGCGGGTGCCCAACGTGCAAACCCGCCCCCGACGGGTAAGGAAACATATCGAGGACGTAATACTTGGGCTTAGTTGTATCCGTTTCAGTACGGTACGTCTGGTTTTCATCCCAAAACGCCTGCCATTTCTTTTCGGTATCGCGGTGGTTATATTCGGCCATATTCAGGTGTAACGGATTGAGCGTCCGTTTTTGTAGTGTATTGTCAGTCCGGATTGCTGGTCTGTTGGCGGGACTGGCCGGGAGACCAGATATCTGGATTTGCAAAAATAGCCGTTTGCCAAGACTTTTGTCCACCCCAATTCGTTGGACCGCAGCAATATTCCCCTGGATTAGGCTTGATTCCCCAACCGCACCAACTCGCTTTGCCTATATTGGTGACTAGCCAAACAGGTACTAACGAGGTCATTGCTCCATACGTTACGTTGCAGGGATGGAGCAATGACCTCGTTAGTAGCTGTAGTTATTGTTACTATCAGTGGAGTCAGTCACGTAGGACCTACCGCTTTCGCCACTCCGAAAGCACCGCACCAGCCACTAACCCACCGAACAAATACCAGCCGATGGTCATGGCTGTTGTAGCGGGGGTGCGTGTAGTTGGCGCTTCGCCCAGGCCCATTGGGCCGGGCAGCGTTACGGCCCCTACGCCTGCCAATGCACCCAGTGCGGTTCCGGCCAAAAGAGGCTGCTTCGGACTGATACCGACCAAACTGTAATAAAGTGCATTTGATACTACGTCGCCGTACATCGCCATACCGTATAGTTTGTCGCCGGTTGGTGGCTGTGCTCCTGCTTTTTCATACCCTTTTATGATGCTGCGCTCCCCCAGCAAATCGGCGCGGGGCGCTTCGGGTACAAACTGACGAACCGTTTCGTGTAGGATGTTAAGGGCAATGGCGCCGACGAGGCCGCTGCCGAGCGATTGGAGCAGCAATGAAGCAGAAGTGTTTTTCACAGGACGTTGCGTTGGTACGCTATAGTAACTCACCGCATGTCGCGTTGTTCTCAGGCATTAGTACCGCCCCATTTTTTTCGCCTGACCAGGAGGTATACCTTTTACAGAGCCATATCGACCCATTTTCTTTGCCTGTCCGGGCGGCATTCCCTTTACGGCGCTGTGTTTGTACCAGCCTTTATGCAGGCCATTGTCATGGCGTGGCGCTCGATTAACGACGTAAACCGGACGTATACAAGCCATTACCAATCCAGTCAACGCAATCAGGCAGAGGAGTAACCGGTTCATAATTATGTCGTTTTAGAGCAAAACGAAGCCAGCGCTAATCCATTGCTCAACCGGACTTATAGCCAGTTTTTACGCCGGAATATCCAGACCGTCAGCGACGAAGACAGTACCATCATGGCCAGCGCAAACACGTAGCCGTACTTCCAGTGGATTTCGGGCATTTCGTCGAAGTTCATGCCCCAGATGCTCGCCAGTAGTGTTGGGGGAAGAAACACGAGCGAGACAACTGTAAAGATTTTAACGACCCGGTTCTGCTCCAGATCGATCAGACCGAGATACGTATTCTGCAAAAACTCCAGCCGTTCAAAAATGAAATTGGTATGATCGATGAGCGAGTTGATGTCTTTGATAAGCGTTCGTAGACGCACCTGTTCAGTCTCATTAAACCAGCCATCCGACCGAATCATGGACGATATCACCCGCTGTTTATCCACTACGTTTTCCCGAATCGACATGGTGAGCTCCTGGTAGTCGTTAATATTGAGCAGCATCTCGCGGTCGAGGTTGGCGTCCAAATCGAGGATTTTATTGATGGCTTTGATCTCGCCAGACACCAGTTCAATCAGGTCGGCGTCGTAGTCGATGCGGGATTCAAAAATGGAGATCAGAATCTGCGCGCCATCGTTGTACACCATCCGGCGCGACTTGATACGTTTAACCGTATCAGCAAAGGATTTAATATCGGCGTTTCGGTACGTAAATAGTGTGTCGTTTTTGAGCAGAAAACTCACCGGCACCGTTACGTAGCGTTGCTCCTGGTCGGGCACCAGAAAGTTTGAGTTAGCGATCATGAAATCGTCCTCTTCAATGTAACGCGACGAACTCTCGATCTCCAGTTGTTCCTGCTGACTCAGAAAATCGACGTCGAACTTCTCTTCAACACTTTTGATCTCGGCGGGTGTGGGGTTCTGCAAATCGACCCAGAGTGTCCGTTCGGTATTGGAAAACGAGTCGATGTCGCGGATTTTGCGGACGGACGTTTCGTCCTGCTGAAAGATACGGATCATATCGTAGTTGAGTGAAGTGCTGGTTCAGGCGCGAAGTTCGGGGAATTACCTAAATTTGCCCGTATCGCATCCAACGAATATGCAAGCAAACCGGCGGCTTACTAATTTACACCTAGAACCCATAAACGTATAACCTCACCTTTTCCTGACGAAGATTAACTAACTATTCGGTAGTCCTCGACCTAACCCAGACGACTAAACCCATCATCAACAAAACGCTTATGCAGCAAAAAATCCGGCGTGAAGATGCCCTCGACTACCACGCCAAAGGGCGGCCGGGCAAACTTGAAGTCATACCAACGAAAGAATACAGCACCCAGCGTGACCTCTCGCTGGCCTACTCACCGGGCGTGGCCGAACCCTGCCTGGCCATTGAAGCCAACCCCGACGATGCATATACCTACACCGCCAAGGGTAACCTGGTGGCCGTCATCAGCAACGGAACGGCCGTGCTAGGTCTGGGCGACATAGGCCCGGCCGCCAGCAAACCTGTAATGGAAGGAAAGGGGCTGCTGTTTAAGATTTACGCCGACATTGATGTATTTGACGTTGAGCTGAATACCAAAGACATTGAGGAGTTTGTTCGCACGGTCACGCTAATGGAGCCGACCTTCGGTGGGGTCAACCTCGAAGACATCAAAGCGCCAGAGTGTTTCGAGATTGAGGAACGACTGAAGCGCGACATGAACATTCCGGTCATGCACGACGACCAGCATGGCACGGCCATTGTGAGTGCAGCCGCCCTGCTCAACGCCCTTGAACTGGTCGGCAAAACCATCCAATCGGCTCAATTTGTGTTTCTGGGTGCCGGCGCGGCAGCCATTTCCTGCGCCCGGCAATACGTAGCCCTGGGTGCCAGCAAGGAAAACATTATGATGTTCGACGTAGTGGGGCCACTCCGCACCGACCGTACCGACCTCACGCCCATCACCCAGCCATTTGCCACAAGTCGCGACATCAAGTCGCTGGCCGATGCCTTCACCGGCGCCGATGTATTTGTGGGTCTTTCCAAAGGCAACATTGTGGGTCAGGACCTGATCCGGCTGATGGCTAAAGACGCCATTGTGTTTGCGATGGCCAACCCCACACCTGAGATTAGCTATGAAGAGGCAATGGCCGCCCGGCCCGACATTATCATGGCTACTGGGCGCTCAGACTACCCCAACCAGGTCAATAATGTACTTGGCTTCCCTTACATTTTCCGGGGTGCGCTGGACGTGCGGGCTACCGAGATCAACGAAGCCATGAAGCTGGCGGCTACGTATGCACTGGCCGATCTAGCCAAAAAATCCGTACCCGACCTGGTGAATATGGCCTATGGCGAGTCGAATATGGTGTTTGGGCGCACCTACATTCTGCCTAAGCCTGTCGATCCGCGTTTACTGTCGACCATTGCCCCGGCGGTGGCCAAAGCTGCCATGGAATCAGGCGTGGCCCGAATGCCCATCACCGACTGGGAGTCATACGAAGCGCAGCTCGCCCGACGCCTGGGCCAGGACAACCAGATTTCTCGGGTGATTCTGACCAAGGCCAAAACGAGCCCCAAGCGTGTGGTGTTTGCCGATGCGGAGAATCCGAAGGTGCTCAAAGCCGCTCAGCAGGTGCGCGACGACGGTATTGCGCAACCGATT
>JAQBNX010000357.1 GCA_028288385.1 Spirosoma sp. | reverse complement strand
TTATATAAATTTTCTCAAACGGGCGTGGCTGATCCACAACTCCGCTTTCTACGTTATTTTTTCATTGTCTGACCAATGACTTTGCTATTCAATAATCAGCATAAACCTATGCAGGCCGTTAGGCAATTAAAGTCTGATTTTTAAAGCAACAGTCTCTTTATTATTTAAGTGTATCCCAAAAGCTGCTGTCGTGAGGGTATTGTAAGATTAACCTCAATTTATAATTTACTGAGTATTATTTCCGATCAAACGCCCGCGGAGGCATGGCTGATAAGTTAGCGGGCGGGCCCGTTACAGTTGCGCCTTCCTTGGTAATCCGCCAGATAACCCCGCTTCCAGGTACTGGCATCGGGAAAGGTCCGGCTCCCGCTTCATAGCTCTGGATAACCCCTATATCCACAATATAAAGCACCTCCCCATTTGGTGAGAACCGGGCCTCTACGGGACGTCTTGGACCGGCGGTGACAGCATGCTCCAGCCCCTTAGGACCAAGCGACCGGTTTGTTAGAAAAGGCTGAGTCTCTTTTGTAACCGGGTCAATCCTTAAAACCGAATAGCCGGTTGGGTTAGGATCGCCTGTTATGGGAGTAGACGCTCCTACTTCCGTTAAAAACATGTGTCCTTTATAACCAAAGCGATCACTGGTACTAAAATCAAACTTCGTTACTCCTGCGTTCTCGGGTCTGGTCAGCCAAGGCTGCTCAACGGGTGGATGGTCTGCCATCAGGAAGCGGGGCCGTTTGCCTCTTTTGGGTATAAACTGGCGATCAGTTATTGGAATACCACTGGAGTAGTCAGGAAAACCATACCAGCCACCCTGTTTAATTTGCCAAATATTATCCTTAGCATTGGCAATGGGACGACTCCCCCGTTCATCATATCCGTTATCGGCAGCATACAGTTGTCTATCCGGTCCCCACATCACGCCAAAAGGATTACGCAATCCCCAGGCGTATACCTCTAGTCCTGAGCCATCCGGATTCACTCGCAGTATTGTACCGCTGGCTTTGGTTTCTCCTTTTACTTCTCGCTTATGTTCACCAAAAGGCTGAAAAGCTCTGGTCTTCACCAACAGTGATTTGTTTTTATTACGGTTAAAGACGCTGGTTACGGCATAGGTCAGGTTACTACCCAGGTTAACTAATTTACCCTGCCGGGCTAACACGTTATTTGCTTGCGGGGTTACAAAGCTGGTGCCACGTAAGCGTATGTCCCGTGCCGGCACATCATGAACATCCGGCCACAGCAACAGCCACACAAATGGATAAATATTACTCAGATCAACAACCCCTGCATTAGTCGCTACTCCCTGCCCGAAGTAAATCTTTCCATCGGGTCCTACCGTCATTTGGTTATTAAAGTGGTCCCCAAAACTAGGCAGCCCCGTTACCAGATCCTGTATTGAACCATTGGCTCCTACGGCCGAAATCTTTCCTTTATGGGAGACATACAGTTTACCCTGATGCCAGAGGATATCGGTGACTGGACCTTGAAAACCCTCTGCAAAGCGAGTGATTTGTCCAGCAGGCGTAATTCGCAGTATCTGGGCTGGTGCAAAAGGATCTCCGTAAGCATAGCCTGCTTCGGCTATATAGAGGTTCCCGGCTGGGTCAAAATCCACGCTGGTGGGCCACACCAGATCTTTCATGAAAACCTCTACCCGATAGCCGGGCGGTACACCGGCCGCGGCCGCATCTGGACCAGGGACCTTAAGCATTTCCTTCGGGAAAATGCCCACGGGTACGGTTGGCTTATGCAACGTACAGCTTGTTAGGAGGGCGGCAATTGAACAAAGCCACACGATGCTTCCCCAAAATGGTGTTTTGCTGGCAGGCTGTAACCCTTTAGGTTCTATGGTCATTAAATTAAGCTGCACGTTTTTATCTGGATTTGGGGAATATAAAACGTAAAATGTTCTAGTAAACCGCGGGAATGACAATAGGTTAGTTTTTTAATCTTATAGCCGTTCGTTTTATACCAACAAGCCGGTACTACTAAAACAAATACGTTATGGAGAACAATGTGATCATGTTGGGTCCGTAATTCGTTTAAGTCTAGGATAAGGTGTTAGCTTAGTCATAACCCGTTCGACCATCGCATCGCAGTACACCCGATTGAACTCAAAAATGTCCTCTGCGGTGTACCGCTTTTCTACTGCTTTGCGCAGCATGATTCTAGCCCGATGGAGCCTTACTTTTACCGTCACTTCCGGCATCGAAAGCGCTTCAGACGTTTCGGCGGTGCTCAGGCCATTTAATTCCCGCAACGTAAACACCAGTCGGTAGTCCAGTGGAATCTCCGTGATGGCTTGTTCAATCACCTCTTTCAGTTCGCGATTGAGGCACATCCGAGCTGGATCATGGTCACTATACTGGGAAAACATGGGTATGGCGGTTTCATAGGAGGATTCACTAATTAATTCGCGGCTGAAACCAGGCTTCTTTTTTTTCTGGTAGCAGTGGTTTAGCATAATCCGAATAATCCAGGTTTTAAAAGAGGAGCGGTATTCGAACTTATCCAAAGACTGGTAAGCCATGACCAAGGTATCCTGCATCAAATCCTGAATATCAGCGTGGGAATAGCCATAAGTACGTCCCACTTTGTAGAGAAACGGATTCATTCGGCGGATGAGAATTTCGAACAGGCGGGCCTCCCCAAGCAATACTCGACTAATAAGCTCCTTATCGGCTAATCCTGACAAGTCCTGTACCATTTTCCTTTTAGCAGTTTTAATTCACTACTCACCATCTATGGCATGAGCCAATAGATTAGGCTTTGTTCTTTAGAGTGGGTAGCTGAATAAAAGGTTACAGCCGTCTCCTATTTAAAGGCATACTATTATGGATAACTTTTGACCTGTGTTGCATTAACTAGTCGTTGTTTCAGGCGACGGGGACCACTATGAGCCATTTAGATCCTGTTCTCTTTTTTGGCCTTGACTAAAATTTACTGTAACCTTTTTTAAGAGGGTTTCTCTAATAGGAATAGCACCCACTCAGGAATGAAGCTTTGCTGTGGGACATTAGAAACAAGTTTATTACCCATAAGCACTTATTAGTGAACAGGGCATGGATATAGCGCCAATTGAACAACAGCTCCCAAACGGCTGGTCATACCCCATCTAATAATTATGAGCTTTCCCCAGAGAACGAATTCGGCTCATCGAATACCATTTTCGTCAGATCATGTTGGCCTTAGGGCTGAATTTTCAGGATGACAGCTTAAAGAAGACTCCGCTCCGCGTAGCAAAAATGTATGTTAATGAAGCTTTCAGCGGGCTAAATCCCCAGAATAAACCATCGATCTCTTTGTTTGATAATAAATTCAAGTACAACCAAATTGTGCTGGAAAAGGACATCCCTATTTACTCCTATTGTGAACATCATTTTGTTCCCATCATTGGTAAGGCCATGTAGGATATATTTCTCAAGGCCAGGTGATTGGTCTGTCCAAATTAAATCAGATTGTCCATTAACTGCTCCAAGCGTCCTCAGGTGTAGGAGCGATTAACGGTCGACATTGCAGACTACCTAAAATGCGTTTTACAGATTGACGATGTA
>JAQBNX010000798.1 GCA_028288385.1 Spirosoma sp. | reverse complement strand
TCCAAAGCGGTCGACTCTCCACATTGGCGACACTCAATGCGGCACTCAGCTCCATTGAATCAAATCCTGCGTCCTCTGGATTGATCAAAATCGACGTCAGCCAAAAATTATCGTCAGCATCTTGATGACCGCCAAAAATAGACACGCCGGAGATTCCGGCAAAAAGCTGCTCATACCTGCGGCGATGCTCCTTTCGACGGAGAATCATTCCGTCCAACCGCGCCAACTGTGCACGCCCTAGTGCGGCCAATAGGTTACTAAGTCGGTAATTAAACCCAATGTCCGTGTGCTCATAGTGAACTACGGGTTGCCTGGCCTGAGTTGCTAGGTAGCGTACGTTCTGGGCGACGTCCGAGCTATCCGTTAGAAGCATCCCTCCTCCGGATGTAGTCATGATCTTGTTGCCATTAAACGAAAATATCGCAGTGTCACCCCAGGCGCCGGCCGGCAGGCCAGCATGAAGAGCCCCGAGTGACTCTGCTGCGTCTGCAATGAGAGGCACCCCGAACCGCTTGGCCAGCATCTGAATTACGGTGTAATCGACAGCTTTACCAAGCAGATCGACGGGCACAATTGCGCCTATTTTTTCACCGCGGCCGGTCAGTGTCTCTAGCGCCTCGGCGAGCAAAGCCGGATCCATGTTGCCCGAGTCCGGCAGACAGTCTATGAAAAATGGTTCTGCACCTGTGTAAGAAATGGCATTGGCCGTCGCTGCGAAAGTCATCGTGGACGTCAGAACCACATCTCCGGGCCCCACGCCGTGTGCCAGCAGTGCCAAGTGAAGCGCCCCTGTCCCTGAGCTGAGTGCAACAGCGTGCTTGCGGCCGATCCGTTCAGCCATCTCATGCTCAAATATGTCTACATCTGGACCTAAGGGGGCAATCCATCCCGATCGGAGTGCGGCAAGCACATAGTCTTCCTCTAGCTTGCCGACATCCGGCGAAGATAGGTAAACACGTTCAGTCATTCGAAGTCCCTATCGAAGAGGCAAAATATGGTTTATTCGTGGCGGTCGTGCGTGCGCTCGTCTCTTCCCAACGCTCATGATCCAACTCATCCGGCGAAAGTACAGGAACGGCGGTGTGAGTCACATGAGGGTGGAAAGGTCGCTCGTCCCGTTCGGTTGGACCGATTAATTCTTCGTGCAACTTCTCCCCCTCTCGAAGTCCAGTAAAGACAATGTCAACGGGGCGTCCAGACATGGCAATCATGCGTTCAGCTACGTCCAAGATCTTTACCGGCCGGCCCATGTCCAAGATAAGGACCTCGCCGGGCCGGCCAATCGCACCTGCCTGAATGACTAACTGACATGCCTCAGGGATGGTCATGAAATACCGTGTGACTCGCGCGTCAGTCACAGTCACCGGGCCGCCGGCTTCAATCTGAGCGATAAACGTTGGGAGCATTGACCCTCTACTACCGATCACATTGCCGAAGCGCACAGACAGGTACGTCATGCCGGATTCGGCTGCAGCCCAAGCGGTTAGCCTTTCTGCAACCCGCTTAGAGTGACCCAGAACGCTCGTTGGGTTAGCTGCTTTGTCCGTCGATATGTTTACGAATGTTTCAACGCCTGCCCTTCTGGCGGCGTCCAGGACATTCAGAGTTCCCAAGACGTTGGTCTTCCAAGCTTCTTCTGGATACTGTTCGAGCATCGGCAGGTGTTTGAGGGCTGCGGCGTGGAAAACCACGTCAGGCCGCCTCTGGTCGAATATTTCCCACAGAGCTTGGGAATCACGAATATCTGCGAGCACTACATCATCGCTGTCCAGCAGCCCGTGACCCGAAATGCTCATCTGAGTCCCGTGAAGACCGGATTCATCCCGGTCCAGCATCATCAGTTCTTGTGGCGAGAACTTCGACAGTTGACGGCAAAGCTCGGCCCCAATTGAGCCGCCCGCCCCAGTAACGAGGACACGTTTCCCCTTGATGTAACCGGCGATTGACTCGACCTCTGTGTCAACAGGATGACGACCGATTATGTCTTCAATTGCGACGTCACGCAGGTCACCGAGCTTCATGCCTTCCTCGAGGATTTCGGACAGGAGTGGCAGAACAATCATTCTCAAGCCTGCGCGGTCGGCGAGATCAGATACCTCGCGGATGAAATCGGCATCGGCCCGGGCGATACAGAGAACCAACGCGACAGCGTTCGTTTTTTTCGCCACCAATTCCAAATCGCGCCTATTCCCGAGAACGGGAACATTGGCCACCCGCAGGCGGCGTTTGTACGTGTCGTCATCAATCAATCCGACTGGCAGGTAGGGAGAATCTGGATCACCAAGCATTCTCTTCACCAAGTAGGAGCCGGTTTGGCCAGCACCGTAAATCAAGGTCCGCTGCGCTGACTCATGGGGCCGTACACGGCGTTCCGATACCGCTCGCTGTATGTACCGGCTACCTCCCATCAGGACAAAGGCAATCGGCAGGGCGACAAGGGCCGCACTCCTGGGCAGGCCTGAAGTTGCCAATAAGAAGAAATTCACTACGAACAGAATGCTTGAGACGGTGAGCACCGTGGCCAACAGCGTCTGCGCCTCGTGAAAGGCCCCGTGTTCGTGGCGCCCCCGGTACAGCGCCAAGAGCCATCCAACAACAGCCTGCAGAATCATCGCTGCAATGGCCAGGACGCCTACTGAGGCCCAACTAATCCGGTCGGTAGCGAAATCGAACCGGAACAACACGGCAAATGCGATTGCGATAA
>JAQBNX010000060.1 GCA_028288385.1 Spirosoma sp. | reverse complement strand
ATGTATTTGTAGCCGTATCCCAGAATAAGATCCTGAGCATGACCTTCAAGTACGTTCAAAAAAAACAGCGTACTAATTGACCGGTAAGCAGCCGAATCATCTAGCGTTGCCTGATACGCAGTTCCAGCGGCATTCATACCGAGCAATGCATATATATTGTCTAGATTTCGTTCTACAAAGCCGACGTAATAGCCGTAGAGAATGGCATAGCCAGCGCTAAATCGTTGGATAAGGAAGAGAACACCAATAAAACCAATAATAGCAATGGCGATTGGCACAGGTGTCAGCAACTGGCGAACTGTCCGGCGGATCTGCGCGGGGCGGACGTTAAAATAAATGAATAAGGCAATTGCCACAATGAGGGCCAAAATAGCCGACCGAGTTTGAGTAAGAACCAGCACTACGATGTTTAGAACACCGGCAAAGAAAGACAGCAGCCGAAATATGATGCTGGTTTCGGAATGCAGCAACCAGATAGCACAGGCAATAACACCCATGAAAGCGTTCCGGGAAAAGGTGTGCGGATTACCCGAACCTTCTTCGCTATTGTTTAACGAAATCGTCGCCCGCTTACCAACCACCCATGTTGGATCAGTCAGCAGGGAGTAAATAAGACCAAAATTTGACACCAGCGTAAAAATCACCATAATCGGGATGAATACGCGAATGATATCGTTGGGTATATTGATGAGCAGAAAAAGATACAGTAAGATGTATATGTAATAAATAAGGTCTTTGCCAACGTCTTTAGAGGTAAAGCTTCCTTCCCCAATATATACGAACATATAAAACATACTGAACGCCAGAAATCCTAGGCCCATCCAGAGCATGGTTAAATTGGGTCGGTATAATCGGCGTAATAGGGTAAAAGGAACCATCATTACAAGACCACCAGCTAAGGCTACCGCTGTGAAAGTGGTACTGCCTGGTGCTAAATGGAGGGCATCGCGAAAGAAGAAAATAAGCGGCTGTCCGTTCACCAGAATAATGATGCCGAGTGCCAACCGCATGTAATCGAGCGTCTGTAGCAGACGAAGAACGTTTTTCATGACTATAACTTAGTTAGGAGCTTAGGCCGCCTTACTACCAGCGGTGCCTGAACAGCCCCCATTATAAAACGGAAACGAATCCGGCTTCAGTACATGTCCGGGTCTGCTTGCCAGAGTAAGTGCTTGGCTAATGTTGACCATCAGATAACCGTTCGGTAAACATCCAGCGTTTGCCGGGCGGTTTTGTCGCAGGAAAAATGCCGTAGTCTTTCCGTTCCTTTTCGGATCAGGTCCCTCCGTAAGGTTTCATCGGTCACGACTCGTTCCACAGCATGGGCAATGGCATCATCTTTCTCCGGATCGAAATATACAGCTGCTTCGGCCCCTACTTCGGGCAGCGATGTGCGGTCACTTAAAACAACAGGGCAGCCTCCGCTAAACGCTTCGAGTACCGGAATACCAAATCCTTCGTTGAGTGATGGAAACACAAATGCACGGGCGTTACGATACAGAGTCATAAGCCCGGTGTCAGTAACAGGCCGATAGTGTACACGCTGATCAAGGCGAGTATTATGGAACATCGACTGCTCATCCCGGTCAAACATTCCGCCCCCGGCGCAAATAATGTGCAGATCCGGATGCCGGTTTAAAACGGGCTGCATGGCGCGAAAAAAACCGTCAAAATTCTTGTACAATCTCCTCTTGCCCACATAAAGCACGTATGGGAACGGCTCGCCTGCAACCGATGGTTGAGCCAGGCCATTCATTGACTCTGACCCGAACGCCGTGCCAAGATGAACAACCGTTACTTTCTCTGGGTTTATGGGGAAAAAGCGAAGAATTTCCTGCTTAGAGAACTCAGATACGGTAATAATAGCATCGGCCCGCTTTATTAACTTCTTTTTTACTTCGTATAATCCCTCTCCAAGATCAGGGTATATATCTCCATATCGTTCACTGGCCGCATCGTGAAATGTTAACACAAACGGTTTCGTGCCAAGTGAATTTAGAAAGTAACGGTGGTAGTACGTCGGATGGAAAACGTCAAACTGTCCTGCCTTTATCCGCCCCAGGCTATAGATTCGGTTAAGCACAGAGGCAACACGGTGAACCGTATGGAACTGAGCAAGACTCCGATAGCGCAGGTGACTACTGAAAGACTCCTGATCAAGGTACTCATTATTAGACAAACGCAGCGATAATTCAAACTCAACATCCTGCCGCCTGGCAAACGAACGCATCAGTTCAAAAAAATACCGCGAAACACCCCCGTAGGACAGACCCGTAAAGGATTGATGATCGTAAAGAACTTTCATTGATGAAAATCTACAAACACTCCTGGTTTGTATTTTTCTGAGAAACCTGCCGGCGAAATTACGATTTTATTTTTTAAACCACATTGACCTTGCCAAACCTAACGAAGGTTTGGCAGGGGTAACTGATCAATAAAACGCACGATGGCCTGCATTGACTGGACTGTGGCCCGGCGCCAGCCCCGAAGCACAACAGGCTCCCTCTGCTGACCATAGGCTGGTGAAATGTTTGCCAGGGCCTGACTGGCATGAATGGCAACAGCCTGCTGGTACGTAGTTAGGAGTGCCCGCACATCGGGCCGGTACGAAAGTCGCAGCCGGGTTTGATGGGGGAAAAAGCCTTCATCGGCCTTAAACAGCCCTTTTGCGTTGAAGAACACTAAGGGCTGACGGGTATTTTTTGGGTCAGTCACCTGCCAACCCGTACCCTCCTCATGATGAAGTAGGCGTTCGTGCAGATTCCAGAGC
>JAQBNX010000049.1 GCA_028288385.1 Spirosoma sp. | reverse complement strand
GGGAATTTCAGACACAGGTTGCCACTAACGCCGTTGCCCTCAATCTCATTACCGCTTTCGTCCACCAGTATTGGCTGAACACCCGGCAGGGGGAGCGTGGCATAGGTCGGTTTTGTTTTGGTAACGCCTGCGATAGGCGAAATCAGGATGCCGCCGGTTTCGGTCTGCCACCACGTATCGACGATGGGGCAGCGATTGTGGCCAACATTGTCATCGTACCAATGCCAGGCTTCCTCATTAATTGGCTCACCCACCGACCCCAGCACCTGCAAACTACTTAGGTCATGGCCTTTTACGTAGTCCTGTCCAAAGCCCATCAGCGACCGAATGGCCGTTGGGGCCGTGTAGAGAATATTGACGTTATGTTTGTCGGTAATGTCCCAGAACCGTCCGGCATCGGGGTAAGTGGGTATACCTTCAAAGAGAAGGGACGTAGCGCCAGAGGCCAGCGGGCCGTAGACAATGTAGCTGTGGCCAGTAATCCAGCCAATGTCGGCGGTGCAGAAAAACGTCTGGCCTTCTTCATACTGAAAAACATTCTGGAACGTGTAGGCTGCATAAATCATGTAGCCCCCGCAGGTATGTACGACCCCTTTAGGTTTGCCCGTTGAGCCAGACGTGTACAAAATAAACAGCATATCTTCGGCGTCCATCTCCTCGGCAGGGCAATCGGCGGTGACCTGCTTCAGTTCCTGCTCCCACCACACGTCGCGGCCTTTGAGCATGGCCACTGGTGTGCGTGTGCGGGTTAGGACAATCACGCGTTCGACACTGGGGCAGCCAATCAGCGCATCGTCGACCGTGTTTTTCATGGCGATTTCTTTGTTGCCCCGGTAGGCTCCATCCGACGTAATGATAAGTTTGCATTGCGCGTCGTTAATACGGTCGGCAATACTTTGCGCCGAAAATCCGCCAAACACTACCGAATGCACCGCTCCGATGCGGGCGCAGGCCAGCACGGCAATGGCCAATTCGGGCACCATCGGCATATAAATGCACACGCGGTCGCCTTTGACGACGCCGTTACGTTTGAGTACATTGGCAAACCGGCACACCTGATCGTGGAGCATCCGATAGGTCAGCGTTACTCCGGTTTCGGTTGGGTCGTTGGGTTCCCAGATTATGGCTGGCTGATCGGCCCGTTCGGCCAGGTGCCGGTCGAGGCAGTTTTCGGTAATGTTGAGTTTACCCCCCACGTACCACTTAATATTGGGTTCCTCAAAATTCCATTGCAGCGTTTTGGTCCAGGGTTTACGCCATTGAAACTCTTGGGCAATTTTAGCCCAGAAAGTCTCCGGGTCTTCTACACTTTGTTTGTAAGCGGCTTGGTATTCGTCGAGGGTTCGGATACGCATGATGGTAATGGTAAAGGCAAATGAGCAAAAGGCTAATACTGCCCTGCAAAGCTATTCACTCGTTTACTTTTTCGTTTGTTGACTTAAGAGAATTGTACTCATCGTCGAGGGCGTATTTGCCGAACAGAATCAGGCCGCCAACAATAATTGGCACCAGTACGCACAAGACAACCCAGCCAAACACGCGGTCTTCGAGATTAGCGCTGCTGATTTTAGACCAGCTGTTTGTTACACCGTAGTAGGCGACATAGGCTCCCAGCAGCATCCAGAGCACGCCGAAGTATTTTTTGAGTTTTTGCATAACGTGTAAAGAGCGAAAGTGTGATAAAGAGTTATAGAATGTCAGCAGGTCGTTTTCACTCTTTCGCCCTTTCGCGATTCGTTAAATATACCAGTCCAATGACGAAGCATACGCCGGCCACGATGATCGGATACCAAAGTCCCTCCAGATACGGCTTCCCGACCGATCCGGGCACGGCCTCATTGGCCTTATTGGCAGTGGCAACAAGGGCTGTGGCAATGAACGGCGTTAGCCCCCCGAATATACCATTGCCAATGTGATACGGCAGGGACATGGACGTGTAGCGAATGCGGGTGGGGAACAACTCGACCAGGAAAGCCGCAATGGGTCCATAGACCATCGTTACGTAGAGCACCTGCACAAACACCAGCAGAATCATCAAAATCAGGTTGCCAGTTGGCATCGTCACGGCAGTCGTAACCTCTGGTTTAGGCGAGGCAGCCGCATCTGCCGCACCAGCTTGTTTGGCTGTTTCCTTTAACGTAGTGCCGTCTAGGTAATAATGGGTGGTCGACGTGGTCGTGACTGGATCACCATTGGGTTGCTTGGTTAGCTTACGTTCGATCCGGCGAGCGTCGGTAACTTCATTCTTTTGACTTATGTCGGTCAGCCCATACATGGCTGAGTAAATGGGTCGGTAGGTCAGAATACCCAGCAGCATCCCTAGCAGCATGATGGGTTTGCGACCAATGCGGTCCGACAATCCACCGAAAATAAGGAAAAACGGCGTAGCGGCCAGTAAGGCCACTGCCACTACGATATTCGACTGCACAAACTCGACGTTGCAGGCTTTCTGAATAAACGATAAGGCGTAGAACTGCCCCGTATACCAAATAACACCTTGCCCGGCCGTGGCGCCAAACAAGGCCAGCAAAACCACTTTTAGATTCTGCTTCTTGCCAAAACTTTCTTTTAAAGGGTTTTTGGAGAGGGTTCCGGCCGTTTTCAGCTTGGTAAACAAGGGCGACTCAGCCATACGCATTCGAATCACAATGGATACGCCCACCAGCACAATCGACAGGATAAAGGGCACCCGCCAGCCCCATTCAACAAACACATCGGTGCCCAACGTTTGCCGAGTAATCAGGATCACCCCCAGCGACACAAACAGGCCCAGCGTTGCTGTGGTTTGTATAAAACTGGTGTAATAACCCCGTCGTCCTTCGGGTGCATACTCGGCTACGTAGGTAGCAGCCCCGCCATATTCACCACCGAGAGCCAATCCCTGAATCAGGCGCAACAGTAACACCAGCAGCGGAGCCCAGAAACCAATGGTGGCGTAGCCGGGAATCAGCCCGATGGCGAACGTACTGCCGCCCATCAGCACCAGCGTAACTAGAAACGTGTATTTCCGGCCAACCAGGTCGCCCAGCCGTCCAAACACCAGTGCACCAAAGGGTCGCACAATGAAGCCAGCCGCAAACGTAGCCAGGGTGGACAGCAGCGCAGCCGTGGGATTGTCTTTCGGGAAAAACTGAGTCGAGAGGATGGCGGCCAGCGAACCAAATATGTAAAAATCGTACCACTCGATGAGCGTCCCGACCGACGAGGCTCCAATGACGCTGAAAAGCGTTTTTTTATCAATGGCCGGCTGGGCTTTTTTAGCAATCATGCAGCGGTTGAATTACGAGTCGTAATAAGCGGTCAAATGGAGCATTATACCTATGTTTTAGCCTCGGTGCTAAGCTGAGGCTAAAATACTACGGCGACAGCCGCTCAATAATCCACTGCTGCCCCTCTTTTCGGTATCGGATTCGGTCGTGCAGGCGGCTTGGGCGACCCTGCCAGAACTCCATCACGTCGGGCACCACACGAAAGCCACCCCAGTGTGGCGGGCGTGGTACGGCTTGACCGGCAAATTGGGCTTCGAGTTCACGCTGCCGGTTTTCCAGCACTTCCCGGCTATCGACAATTCGGCTCTGGTTCGATACCCACGCACCAATCTGGCTCCCGCGTGGACGACTGTTAAAATACGCATCCGACTCAGCAGCACTCACTTTTTCAACCCACCCTTCGATGCGGATCTGGCGCTCAAGTTCTGGATAAAAGAATGTTAGTGCGGCTACTGGCCGCTCGATGAGTTCGCGGCCTTTACGACTTTCGTAGTTTGTGTAAAACACAAATCCAGCATCCGATACGTCCTTAATGAGGACAATTCGTCCATCAGGCCGACCGTCGGCTGTAACGGTGCTGACGTGCATTGCATTTGGCTCAGGAACGCCAGCCTCCACCGCAGCATCAAACCAGGCCCGGAACTGCTCGACTGGATTGGGCAATACGTCGCCTTTATCTAATCCATGGAGCTGATAATCTTTTCGTAAGTCGCTGATGGCTGACGGCATTTGGGCAGGGCTAGCTACCGGCTTTTGACAA